>NZ_JBEXDZ010000197.1:0-16084 GCF_040606085.1 Streptomyces sp. NPDC005485
AGCGCCGCACCGCTACACGGCCGTGATGGCCGCTGACATCGAGGCACGCTGGCAGGACTTCTGGGCGCCGGAACCGGCCCTGCGCGACGGCCTCGCCGCCGCCCTGTCCGAGGCCGACCCCGCCGTCCGTGCCGCCGCACTGGACGTGCTGCGTGCCCTGCGGCTGGGTGACGCCGAGTTGTTCGCGCACTCCCTGTCGGACTCGGACATCGCCGTACGCATCGCGGCCGTGCGCGCGCTCGTGTCGGTCGACGCCGCCGCAGAGGTGGCCCGCGCGGCGGCCGTCGAACCGTCCCGCGAGGTCCGCGTCACGATCGCCAAGGCGCTGGCCACCCTGGGCACAGCATCGGACGTGGCCCGCTCTGCCCTCGCCGCACTCGTCGACGATCCCGACGCCCTGGTGCGTGGGGCCGCCTACGAGGCTCTCGGCACAACGGGCTGCCCGATAACCCTGGCCGCACGCGCCGAGACGGCCCTCACCGACCTGGCCTGGCAGGTACGGGCCGGCGCTGCCACCGCTCTGTCCGCCGCCGACTCCGAGCCGGCCGTGCCGGCCCTCGCCAAGGCCCTCACCGATGTGAACGCCGACGTCCGCAAGGCAGCCGTACTGGCCCTGACCCGGCACCGTGCCGTCGAGGATGCCCGAGTTGCCCTGGCCACCGCGACGACGGACTCGGACGCGGACGTCAGGGCCTACGCGGCGCGGGCGCTGTGACCGGTCAGGGATTCGTCCAGGCCTCGGGGTCCTCCGCGAGGCTCAGGACGTCGTCGGGCAGCTTGGCCGCGGCCACGTGGGCAAGGGTGACCTCGCCGAGGATCTTGCGGATATTGGCGCGTACGGCGATCCAGAGCGGCAGCAGCGACTCCGCGGGACCGCTGTAGGAGAGCTCGGGCGGACGCACGCCTCGCACCGAGACGAGGGGGCCGTCCGCCACGCGGATCACGTCGGCGATGGCGATCGAGTCGGCCGGACGGGCGAGCCGGTAGCCACCCTTGCCGCCGCGCTGGCTGACCACGAGACCGCCCCGGCGCAGATCGCCGAGGATGCCCTCCAGGAACTTGTGCGGGATACCCTGCGCCGCGGCGATTGCCTCGGCCTTGAGCGAGGCCTCGTCCCCTGCCGCGGCCAGCTCCAGTGCCGCCCGCACCGCATAGTCCGCCCGCGCCGAGATCCGCATGCCCCGATTATCCATCACTGCCGTGTCCACCTGTCACGGGCTGCGCCGTCAGGCAGGAAGGGTGAACGGCGGGTGTGCGCCGTTGAGGAAGTAGTCCCCGACCTCGCGCAGTCTGTGGGCGACCGGCTCGCGCAGGGTGTGTGTCCGGGCGTTGCGCCAGAAGCGGTCGAAGCCGTGCCGCGTGGAGGCAGCATCGGCGCCGATGACTTCCAGGGCGCGGGTGGTGATCTCCTGTGCGGCCCGGGAGGCGGCGGACTCGGCCACGCTGGCGAGGACGGCGATCTCCGCGCATTCCTCGTAGTCGAGATCCTCACCCTGTACAAGTCCGCGCAACAGGGCATCCACCGCCTGCTCGGCGAGGGCGGACGCGGCGCGTGCGGCGACGGCGAGCTCGCCGTACGCGGTCAGCGCGTACGGATCCTGCGGCGGGCTGTCCGGCCAGGGCTGAGGCGAGAAGGGCTGCCAGGAGGACCTCATGCCCCTTCCGCACTCGCGGACCTCGGCCAGCAGGCCCTCGGCCACGCCAAGACAGAACTGGACGGAGACCAGACGCGCGGTCGGCGCGGCCAGAGAGGAGAAGGGTGACAGGACGCCCTCGTCCGGCGAGAGAGAGCCGAGCACATTGTCGGCCGCGACCGGCACGGAGTCGAATTCCACGCCGCCCCCGGCCGCCAGCCGCTGCCCGAAGGTGTCCCCGTCGCTGCCGCTCACGACGCCCGAGCGGGCGGGGTCGACGAGGACGGCCAACGGCTCACCGGTGCCGTGCTTGGCAGCTCGGACCACCAGCCGGTCGGCGATACCGACCCCGGTGGCGTACCTCTGATAGCCGTTCAGTCGATAGCCGCCCGACGTGGGGGTAAGGATGAGCGGTGGTTCGTGTGAGGCGATCCCGCCACCCCAACACCACTGCCCCGCTGTCGAATCCCGCTCGATGCGGGCGGCTCGGGTGGGCCCGGCGAAGAACCGGGCGCTGAAGGACAGGAAGTAATGGTTGCCCAGCAGGTGGCCGATGGCCCCGTCGGCCGCGGCGACGGTACGGACAACCGCGTAGGCCGTCCGCCAGTTCGCGCCCCCTCCGCCGTGCACGGAAGGTGCCAACAGTGTCAGCAAACCCGACTCGCGCAGTCGTGCGACCTCGTCGAGCGGTGCTTTACCGGCCTGTTCGCGCTCGACCGCGTCAATGGCCAGGTCGTCCGCCATCTCGCGGGCTATGTGCAACCAGTCGACCTGCCCGGCTCCCGCGTCGGTGACCCCGTCCGCCGTCACCGTCATATCCGTACCCTCTTCATGCGACTGCGACTGTCGCTGCACCTCAGTGCTGTGGTCATGGCGTCTTCCTTCAGGGGACCGAGGGCGACGCGGGGCCCGGCGAGGCGGCGTGGGTGTGCGGCGGTGCGCGGTGACGCGTCGGCGTCATCATCCTCACTGCCCTCGTTGACCACCGTCAACAGTTCCCTAGTAATTCGATAGGAAACCTAGGGATATTGGTTGGCTCCGGCTGATTCACGCTCCCGGATGGCGAGTTCGCGACGGCTCTGCGAGTGGCGGGCGGTCGTACGAGGACCTTCGCCGGCCCGATGCGATCGGCGCCCCACGGCCGCCTACTTGCCCCTGTCCGCCTGTCGCCCAGATCAGACTCCCGTCGGCGAGTCCGGATCGCATGGCGTCCCGCCTGCGGCTGCGGCGAGGCTCTGCCGCAGGCGGGTGAGGCGTGCGATCTCCGCGTCCAGGGTTGCCAGGCGATCGGCCACCACGTCACTGAACTCGCCGGGACGCTGGGCGCAGGATGCCGACGGCTGGTCCTGGACGAGGAGATCCAGGCGGTGGGTGCGGCGGCGGAGGTCCTCCAGGGTGAGACCCAGGGCCAGAAGGCTGCGAATGACGCGGACACGGGCTATCTCGGCGGAGCCGTACTCACGTTGGCCGGACGAGGTCCGTGGCGGGGGCCGAATCAGGCCGCGGGCCTCATACAGGCGCAGAGCGCGCGGTGTGGTTCCGGCCGCAGCCGCTGCCTCGCCGATCCGCATGCCCGCCCCGCCCTTCTACAACTCCACGATGGACGCCCCGAAGGAGCGGCCGGCGATCAGCTGGGGCAACGCCCCCGGGGCGCGCTCCATTCCACGGACCGGGGTGTACGGGAAACGGATGTCGCCCGCCCGCAGCCAATCCCCGAAGCGGGCCTCCCACTCCTGCTCGACATCCGGGTGGCCCAGGCCGCTGTAGCCGGCGATCGTGACGCCCCTGGTCAGCAAACGGTAGGTGTCGAGCACAGTCGGCGCGCTCCCACCCGCTCGGTCCGGGGACAACTGACCGTCCAACGCGCCCACCAGGGCGAACCGGGCACCCCGGTTCGCCACGTGGACGGCGGCCGTCAGCTGTTCGCCGCCCACGGTGTCCAGGACGACATCGATACCTTCCGGCGCCGCCTTCGCGAGTTGCCCGTCGAGCGGGGCGGCTCCGCGCAGCACGATGGCGTCGTAGCCGAGTTCCCGCTCCAGTCGCTCGGCCTTGTCCGGTGATCCGGTGCTGCCGACCACCCGGGCGGCGCCCAGCAGCCGGGCGATCTGGCCCGCCATGGTGCCCACAGCACCGGCGGCACCGGTCACGAACACGGTGTCGCCCTCGTGGACGTCGGCCAGCCGGGTCAGCGCGCCGTACGCCGCCGAGCCCTGGGCGAGATGGTCCACCGCGTCGGGCAGATGGCCGTCCGCCGGCCTGCACTCGGTGACGGCGGGCGTCGCGTACTCCCGCCAGCCCTGGAGGTGCAGCACCAGTTGACCCTTCTTCAGCGGCCCGTCGACCACCTCGCCGATCGCAGGGCCGAACAGGGCGTCGCCCGGGTGCAGCGGCGGCAGCGGGACATCGCGTGTCTCACCTCCGATGAGGGTGCGCAAGCCCGGGAAGACGAGGAAGTGGGTGTTACGGACGAGCACCTGGCCGGCCTGAGGACGCGGGATGGGCGCATGCGCCAGGGTGAAGTCGTCCGGGGTAGGCAATCCAGCGGGGCGGCGGACCAGGCGTACAAGACGATGAGTCGCGTTCATGGCCCGGACGCTAAGCCTTGCCCCGTGGGTCAGGGGCAAGGCTCAGCGGTGAAGAAGATGCCGGCAGGTCGTGCGGACCATTCAGCTCGCCGGTGAGGAGCTCCGGGGCGACGTCGCTGGACTTGAACTCCGCGGCGAGCAGGGCGGTCAGCAGGACGAGCTGGACGTGACTCGTTGGCTGGGCGCGCCCGAGGGCGGCCAGGTCGTCCGGGCGAGACAGAACGGTGGGACTCCGGGGGGAGACCGGGGCGGGGCTAGATGATCGATTCCAAGGGGGGCTCGACGAGACGAGTGTGACTGAGCGTGCTACTTGCCCAGTTGAGCGGCAGAGTCGGCTTCGGCCACACGCCTTCCCCAGGCCCTGATGTGCCGAGCCACGGTAGTTGGCACCTGGCCACGCTGGTTGGCACCGCCCTCGCTCATCCATGCCAAGATTCGAGGGTGGAGATGACCGACGTCACGCGTGCGATCGCGGCTGCGACTTCGGTCGCCACATCGCTCGACCTGCCGGCCGACGGCGCGATCGTTCTCCACAACTCGAACAAGCTGGCACTGCGGCTGACGCCATGCGGCGTCCTTTCCCGGGTCGCCCCTGTGGGACAAGAGGTTGCACAGTTCGAAGTCGAGCTCGCTCAGCGGCTCGCCGAGGTCGGATGCCCGGTGTGTCCCTTGGAACCTCGGGTGGACCCGCGTGTGTACACGCGCGATGGCTTCGCAGTGACGCTGTGGACCTACTACGAGCCCGTGACACCTCACACCTCACCAGTCGCCTACGCCAAGGCGCTGGAGCAGCTGCACGCCAGCATGCGCAAGGTCGATGTGCCGAGCCCGAGGTTCATGGACCGGATCACGGAGGCGGAAGAAGTTGTCGCCGACCCGGATCGCTCACCGGAGCTCGCCGACGCAGACCGCGTTTCCCTCAGCGGCAGGCTGGCAACCCTGCGACGAGCGATCGACGACCGCGGCGCCGTGGAGCAGCTGCTCCACGGCGAGCCGCATCCAGGCAATGTGCTCAGCACGACGAATGGCCCGTTGTTCATCGACCTTGAGACGTGCTGCCGAGGACCCGTCGAGTTCGACCTCGCCCATGTTCCCGAGGCGGTCTGCGAGCACTACCCGAACGTCGACCAAGGGCTGCTGGACGAGTGCCGACAGCTTGTCCTCGCGATGGTCGCCGCGTGGCGTTGGGAGCTTGGCGACCAGTTTCCGAACGGGAGGCGATTCGGAGAAGAATTCCTGCGCGCACTGCACGACGGTCCTCCTTGGCCGACACTCGACACGATGAACAAGCGACTGGGCGGCCTGTAGAAATCTCCGAAGGTCACGTGAAAGCGGCAAGGAACCAAGCGACGAGACTGTCGCCGTTGCAACCCCATGCGCGCCGGCCTCGCTGCCGCGCTGAACCCTGTCGCCGGTGCCAACAAACGTGGCAACTCATTACAGATGCCAAGAATCCTGGCCAGACAGTGCCAACTATCGTGGCCCGGCACACCTGACCGTTGATCTCGCGGGTCAGGCATCTGGGCAATGGGGACGGCCGGCCTGATGGACGTGTTCGGGCACGCCGACAAAGAGGGGTGAGGCACGGAACCTGCACGTGCGGTTCCATGCTTTCTGCCGACCTCGGCGAGCCGACCGCCCGCATCACACGCGACCCGATCACTCGTCTCGGGCGTCAGGTGGGTGGGAGCCGCTCACGGCAACCATCGCACCGGGGACGTCTGGCGGATGTGGATGAGCACATCGAATGCGTCGGCAAGGCGAGCGACGGCGATGTGTTCGGCAGCATCACGGGATGGGTCGTAGACCCCGCTGATGACGCGGGCCTTTGCGGGACCGTCCCATCGGCGGCGTACGCCGCCGAGGCGCAGGTCCAGCCAGTGGGCGGCCAGATCCGTCTCGCCCAGCATCGCGTCGATCAGATCTCCGGCCGGCTCCAGGACGGCGACGATACCGAGGTCTCCGTGGTGAAAGCCGATGGCCACGGAGACATACCGGGTGCCGTATCGATCGCGCAGCAGGCTGCCGACGCTCGGTTGCGGACCGCGCTCGGGCGCCAGCCCCATGGCCACCGCGGACGCCGAGGTGTGAGCGATCCCGTCCCAGTAGACCACGCGCAGGCCCGTCCGACGCTGGTAGTCACTGATGGCATCGGCCCAAACGGCAGCGTCGCTGGCGTAGTTGCCGCGCCCAGCGACACTGCGTTCATGGAAGTGCACGATCAGACGCATGCGCGCCAGGATGCCGTCGGCATAGTCGACACCGGGCAACGATCGGATGAGCGCGAGCGCATCGCGGGCATGGTCGACGAACGGGCGCCCCGGGTGCATCCCCCGAGCGCGCTGCACGTGCTCGTCGGTGTGGTGAGCGGTGCGGATCGGCACCAGGTGGAACGCCACCTCCGCCCACCGTTCCGGGAACGATTCACGTACGTGATTCAGGACGGCGTCGTAGTCCCCGGGCTGCGCCTGTACGGGTTTCACACCGAAGATCCGGATGGGGTCGTGGGGGTGGTCCTGGTTGAACGCCCGTATCCACTCCAACGTCGCAGCCATCTCGGCGGTGCGCCAGGGGCGCCAGGCGGTGTCGAGGGCGGATTCGGCCGAACCCTCGCCGGCGTGCACGTAACTGTCGAGGTCGGCGGCGACGCCGGCGCTGTCCTGGATGGCCAGTGCCCGGAACCCGTGGTGCTGGACGAGCCGACGGAAGAGTTGTTCTCGTACCCCGAAGGTCTCCCGGGAGAATCGACTGGACTCCCCGATACCGATGACCGTTGCAGCGGCGGCAATCCTCTCGGCAAGCTCATCAAGCGTGGCGCCGGATAGCGGGACGGCATTGGTTTGCCGAGGATCGGACGACCCCATACCTGAGGGAAGGGAGCCCTGCGGAGCGGTGGTGTCATTCTTCATGCCCCCAGGCTCTTACCTGAACTGCAGTTGAGGTCAAGGAGCCCGGTCAACTGACCTGCCCGGGCCCACCTTCGGCACCTCTTCCCGTATCTGCCCCAGCAGCCCGGCTACAACAAGCGGCTACGCAAGGCCGCCGAGCTGCTCCGCCACGTCACTCGGATCCTGGCCACCAGCACCTCGGTGTCGAGCGACGACGTATGGATCGTGGACTCCACGCCCATAGAATGCGGCCGCTCGCGGGAGACCGTAAAACGCTCCGACCTGGCCGGATGGCCCCAGTACGGCTACTGCGCCAGTCACAGCCGCTTCTTCTGGGGCCTGCGGCTGCACCTGGTGTGCACCCATCAGGGCCTACCCGTCGCCTTCGCCCTGACCGGGGCCAAGGCCGACGAGCGCGAGACCCTGCTGGACCTGTTCGCGGCCGAACCGCACCTCCTCGCCTCCCGGCCCGGCCAGACACTGATCGGGTACAAGAACTACTTCGGACACGACTTCGAAGGCGAACTGGCCGAATACGACATCCAGTTGCTCCGGCCGACCCGCAAGGGCGAACAACAGCGACCCGGTGGATCCTGTTCAAGCCGTTGCGGCAGGTCATCGAGTCGGTCAACGAAACCTTCAAGGGACAACTCGACCTCGAACAGCACCGAGGCCGCACGCCCAACGGCGTGATCGCCCGTGTCATGCAGCGCATCCTCGCGCTGACCGCCGCGGTCTGGCACAACGACCACACCGGCTCGCCCGTCCTTCGCTCTCTGACCGCCTACGACCACTAACCACAGACCCCTTGGAATTAATCATCTAGTAGGACTCCGTTAGGTCTGTCTCGATGTTGGGGGTCGGCGGGGTAGGGACTGATGGCAGGTGGTGCAAATACCGGTCCAGCAGTTCAGCAGGTCCTGGAGGGCGTTGAGGATCTGGTAGAGGGGTGGCTGGCGTGTCGGCTTTTGGGTGCAGTCGTTGCTCGGTCAGGAAGGCGTGGGCAGCGGTGGCCAGGGTGGCGTGGTGGTGCCAGCCGTTCCAGGAGCGGCCCTCGAAGTGGTCCAGGCCCAGGCCGTGTTTGAGTTCCCGGTAGTCGTGCTCGATGCGCCAGCGGATCTTCGCCAGGCGGACCAGTTCGGCCGACGGGAGAAAACGGCGCCTTGGAACCGGAGCCGTTCGTGCAGTGCCGCAGCGTACGGGCCAACTCCCTGATCCGCAGCAGGTTCCGCGAGGGCCGCGCCAGGCAGTCGTCGGCCTGGCCCACCACGAGTTCGGCGAACAGACGCCGGCAGTGTCCTCGGGCAGCCTGACCGCGACCGCGCGGGCGGCTCCGGCGAGCAGCAGCCCGACCTGTTCGCAGTCGTCGGGCCGCCGCCGATCCGGTGGGCGGCCTCTCGCCTGGCAGGTGTTCTTCGCTCCTGCGCTTTGAGCGGCTGGGGCCTGGCCTTGACGCCGCTATGCGGTCAGCTGAGACCGGCGCGGCGCTGGGGTTCTCGCGTGCGGTCCACCGGACGCTGGCGTGCCGCACGCAAAGACACAACTCCCATGCAACCCGGCCGCTGCGGCGTGCGTATGCATCAGTGACCGCTTCAAGCGGGACCGGATTCCCGCACATACAGGAGGAGACAGTGCGCAAAGCCGTAATCGGCTTGTTCGTCACCGCATGCGTCCCACCCGGGACCGAGCCCGAAACGCCCGAGGCGAACACCGTCTACCAGGCCATCGTGAAAGCCTTCAACCAGCACCCCGACCAGGCATTCAGAGCCCGTGAGCTGCACGAACTCCTCGGGATGCCCACCGGCGAGGCGACCGTCAACATCACCCGCAGCCGCCTCGGACGCCTCACCCGCCAAGGCTTCCTCACCCAGCCCGGACGAGGCCGCTACCAGAAACGGACTTAACGCCCTCTCAGGCGTGTACGTCCGTTGCTTGGACCCCATGAACCCCAACTTCCCCTGCAACCACAGGCTCCACATTACGAGGGGAGGGACGATATGGACATCCCCACGAAGAAGAGCCCTTCCACCGTCCAACCTGCCGCCGTAACGGGCGCGTTATCGATCACCAGACGTCATGTGCCCCCGGTTCGATCACCTCCCTGTGAAATCGACGGGCCGGAACTTGATCAGCTGGCGGCCATACCCAGGAAACGGTGCTCCACAACCGGTCAGAGACGGTCGAAGCGACACCGGTTTCCTGCCACCCCCACCCTGTCCGCGCCACCTCCACAACGAAGGATCGCGCCATGCCCACACGCAAGCCTGAACAACCAAACCAACTGGATCGACGGGCTGCCCCTGTGCTGACAGTGAGACCTGACATGACACGTTCCAGATCGGCCACCCGCGGCATCCTGGTGACCCTGCTGACCGCTGTGGCGCTGCTGACCGGCCTGCTCAGCCCCCTCGTCCCGGCCGCGCGGGCGGACGACCCGGTGTGTACAAAGGTCACCATCATCGGCGTGCGCGGGTCCGGTGAGGGCTACGAGGGCCCGTACGGGATGGGCAACACCGCGGGGCCCGCTGCACAGGCCGCCGCCGACCTCCTGGTGTCCCACTACGGGCACGCCCGCTCCGACATCTCGACCACCTCCCTGTTCTACCCCGCCGCCGAAGCGACGGACATCCTCAACTGGTGGGACTCGGCCCGCACCGGCGCGGAAGCGCTGGACACCTTGGTGACGGACACCTACCGACGCTGCCCGTCGACGCGGATCGGCCTGGTCGGCTACTCACAGGGTGCCGGCGTCATCAACATGGGGATGCACCTGATCTCCGAGCGTCACGGTCACGTTGCCCAGGCCGTCCGAGGTGCCCTGCTCATCGCCGACCCGTTCCGTGACGGACGCCAGTCCTACGCGCAGAACATCACCGCCGCTGGTGGCATGCGGAGTGGCAACGGACTGCGAGGCATGCTGCGCCGACAGGCGGTGCCGGTCAGCTTCCAGGGCGTCACCCGCGACATCTGCCGTGACGGCGACGGAGTGTGCAGCACGATCTTCGAGGAGACAGTGCAGTCCGCTATACAAGCCGCGCTCTCCTCGGCCACCCACACCAGCTACATGAACTGCTGCAGCGGCTTCAACGTCCTGCGCGAGTACGGCCAACAACTCGGCTGGCGCCTGGCCCAGAACCCTGACGGCGGCGGTGGCACTCCGCCCGTGCCGCCCACTCCCGCCTGGAACCCCGGCAAGGACTGCGGTGTCAGCGTCACCGCCCCGACCCAGGCCGCCGGATACGCAGTGCAGGCCGCATGCTCGCAGGTCGCGGCCGGCACCTGGTACTCGTGGGGCGGAGGACACGGGCCGACGCCTGGCGCGAGCTACGGCTTCGTCGACGTCTCCGACCCCGAACGCAGCAAGAACGACCCGTACCGCAAGGGCTTCGACTGCTCGGGGCTGGTGCGCTGGGCCTGGTCCGAGGCGGTCGGCCACGACATGATCGGACAGCGCACCGCCGCCCAGGAGTTCGCACTGCCCGCCGCGGCGCGCTTCACCGCGGCCGACGGCACCGCGCCCCTCAAACCGGGCGACCTTGTGTTCTGGGGGTCCCCCATCCACCATGTGGCGATGTACCTGGGCAACGGCAAGGTCGTCGAGGCTCGCGAATCCGACACCAAGATCATGGTCGCGGACTTCACCAGCCACCAGAACTATGCCGGCGCAATCCGTCTCTCGGGTGACGCGGCGGCACCGGGTAGCGGCGGCCCCAACAGCACCTGGGGCACGGACGTAAACGTCCGTTCCGCTCCCGCGCTGAGCGGTTCGATCGTCACGACATTCGCCGGCCCGACAGCAATCACGATCAAGTGCCAGAAGCACGGCGAGTCCGTGACCGCCGAGGGCTACACCAACGACGCCTGGTCGTTCCTGCCTGACTACGGCGGCTGGGTCAACAACATCTTCGTTCAGGGCAAGGCCTGGCTCGACGGAATCCCGGCGTGCGACGGCGACCCCGGCGGTGGCTCAGGACGCCACAGTACCTGGGGCACAGGCGTCAACGTCCGCCCGCTGCCGTCCCGCGGCGGCACCCCGGTGGCGACCTTCACCGCACCGATGTCCATTGCGATCCAGTGCCAGAAGCGGGCCGAGACCGTGACCGCCGAAGGCATCACCAACGACGCGTGGTCCTACCTGCCGGACTATCAGGGCTGGGTCAGCAACATCTACATCCAGGGCCCGGCCTGGCTCGACGGCGTCCCGGCCTGCGACGGCAACACAGGCGGCGGCTCGGGCCAGTTCAGCACCTGGGGCACGGGGGTGAACACCCGTCAGCGGCCCAGCGTCTCGGCCCCGCCGGGTCCTGTGTTCTCCGGCCCGACGCGGGTCACCATCTCCTGCCAGAAGCACGCGGAATCGGTGACCGCCGAAGGCATCACCAACGACGCGTGGTCCTACCTGCCGGACCACCAGGCGTGGATCAGCAACATCTTCCTCCAGGGACCGGCCTGGCTGGACGGGGTCCCCACGTGCGGCAGCAGCGGGACACCGGTCGGCAACACCGGCCACCGGATGTGGGCCTCGGACGTCAAGGTCCGCAAGGACTCCTCCACCGCTACCGATGTCGTGCACACCTTCACCGCTCCGACCGACGTGCGGGTGACATGCCAGGCCCAGGGACAGTCGGTCACAGCCGAGGGCATCACCAACAGCGCCTGGTCCTACCTTCCGGACTACGGCGGCTGGATCAGCAACATCTTCCTCCAGGGACCGGCCTGGCTCGACGGCGTCCCGGCCTGCGGGACCACGCGACCGGGGAACCCGCCGAACATGACGTGACGGCTCTCCCACACTGATCGCCGGTGGGAAACCTGACACAGCCTCTGTCTCACGCAGTGCCGCGTGAGACAGGGGCCGCCGCCTCGTCGTGCCGCCAGTTCGCCAACGGCTCGTTTCCGCGTGGCCCCTTCAAGGGCGGCGGGCCGCCGGTGCGAGGTCAGCCGGCCACCGGCGTGACGTAACCACCGACCCTTTGGCCAGAGTCGAGCTTGGTGCCGACCTTGCAGGAGTCCCACGTATGTCTGCTTACGCTGCCGGGGCGGTTGCCCTGGTTACCGCCCACCACCTAGTAGGACTCCGTTAGGTCTGACTCGCGGTCCTGTTTCAGGGCATGTTGGGGGTGTGGACGCACATGAAGTGAACTGTGCTCGGGCGAAGTTGGCGTTATTCGTAGCGGATGTATTCGCGTCGGTGCCGCGCAAGGATCAGCGGGCGAAGGGCGACTGCTACCTGCGGGGGCTGATGCTGGACGGGCGGCGCAAGTCGATTCAGCCGATGGCGGAGCGGCTGCCGGACGGCAATGAGCAGAACCTGCAGCAGTTCGTGAACCAGTCCACCTGGGATCCGGTGCCGGTGCGGCGGCGGATCGCGGAGCGGATGGTGCCGAGAATCGGCCCGGATGCCTGGGCGGTCGATGACGTGTCCTTTCCCAAGGACGGGAAGATGTCGGTGGCGGTCGCGCACCAGTACTGCGGCGCGCTGGGCAAGCGGCGAACTGCCAGGTCGCGGTGAGTGTGCACGCGGTCTCCGACACGGCGTCCTGTCCGCTGCAGTGGCGGCTGTTCGTGCCCGAGGAGTGGGCGGACGACGCGGTGCGGCGGCAGAAGACCGGGATGCCGCCGGAGGTCGGGCACCGGGAGAAGTGGCGCGTGGCCTTGGACACCCTCGACGAGCTGGCTGGGTGGGATCTGGTGCCGCCGGTGCTGGTGGCAGACGCCGGCTACGGGCAGAACGCCGACTTCCGCGACGGCCTGAGCGAGCGGGGTATCGGCTATGTCGTGGCGGTCCGCTCGGACGTGACGGTCCACCCGCACGACGTGCGGTCCACCGCCCCGGCTTGGTCCGGAAACGGCCGCAGGCCGCAGCCCCGCTACCGCGACAAGCCGTCCTCGGTGGCCGCGCTGGCAGTCGGCCGTGGGCGGCAGGCGTTCACCGAAGTGACCTGGCGTGAAGGCTCCCGCGGGCCGATGCGCTCGGGCTTTGTGGCGCTGCGGGTGCGGCCGGCCGGGGTCCGGGCGCGCCGCCACTGCCGAGCACGGCCACTGGGACGGCGTCCTGCCCGAGGTGACGCTACTGGCCGAATGGCCCGCCGGCGCCGAAGCACCCACCGGCTACTGGCTGTCCAACCTGCCAGCCGACACCCCGATCGCCGAACTGGTCCGCCTGGCCAAAATCCGCTGGCGCATCGAGCACGACTACCGGGAACTCAAGCACAGCCTCGGCCTGGACCACTTCGAAGGACGCTCCTGGAACGGCTGGCATCACCACGTCACCCTGGTCACCGCTGCCCACGCGTTCCTCACCGAACAGCGCCTGGCCCCAAAAGCCGATACAGCGGACTCACCCTCTACCAGATCCTCGATGCCATCCAGGACCTGCTGAACTGCTGGACCGGCACCTGCACCACCTGCCACCGCCCCTGCCCGGCACATCCACCACCACCCTGAGCCCAAGAGCCAGAAGAACTTAACGGAGTCCTACTAGGGCCGTTCGCGGCGGAGGAGGACCCGACAGGGTCAGCGCCTGCGGCCGTCACGCAACTCCAGCTGTTCCCCTTCGAAGCGCGTGCGGAAACCGCGGTCGTGCGAGACCGCGACCACCGCCCCCGGGTATGCCGCGAGCGCGGCCTGAAGATCCTCGGCCAGGTCGAGCGCGATGTGGTTGGTCGGCTCGTCGAGGACGAGGAGGTCCGCGAGCCGAGTCACCAGCGTCGCTATCTGCAACCGTCGTTGCTTTCCTGCGGACAGGTCGGCAACCGGAACATGCAGGTCCTCCTCACGGAACAGGCCCAGGGCCAAGAGCTGTTCGGCGTACTCGTCCGGCAGTCCGGGCCGCCCGGCAGCGAACGCTGCGAGCAGGGGGAGCCGCGTGGAGTGCGCGGGCAGCTCCTGCGCGAGGTAGCCGATCCGGGCGGGGCGGCGGACCGTGCCCGCGTCCGGCTCCAGGTCGCCGGCCAGGACACGCAGCAACGTCGTCTTGCCCGCGCCGTTCTCGCCCGCGACCAGCAGCCGTTGTCCGGGAGCGATCGTCAGGAGGCCGTCCAGACACAGGCGTTCACCGACCCGTACGTCGACGAAATCGGCGAGGGGACCCTGTGCCTGGTCGCCGTCCGCCGCCGACAGCGCCGTCATGAAACGGAGCGGTGCCGGAGGCTCTGCCACCGGGTTGCGCCGCAGCTGGGCCAGCCGCTCTCGGACGGAGCGCACCTGCCCGCCGAGCTTCGCCTCGCTGGACCGGCGGTGCTTGCCGAAACCCTGCTTCGGGTCGCGGCCGGTGACGGCAAGCCGCCTCCCCACGGCGTCGAGCAGTTCCTCCATGTGGGCCACCTCGCCGACCCAGTCCGCGTACCGCTGCTCCGCTCCGCGCCGCGCGGCGGCTTTCGCGGCGCGGTAGCCGGACCAGCCGTCGCCGTACCGGCGCACGGTGCGTTCATCCCTATCGACCTCAAGGATCGTGGTGACGATGCGCTCCAGGAAGCCGTGGTCGTGGGTGACCGCGACGACGGTGCCGCGGTGTGCGCGCAGGTGCTCCTCCAGCCAGTGCACGGCCGCCGCGTCGAGGTGGTTCGTCGGTTCGTCCAGGAGCAGCAGTTCGGGCGCGGCAGCCAGGACGCAGGCGAGCGCGAGGCGGGACTGCTCACCACCGGACAGCGAGCCGAGCGGTCGGTAACGAGTGATCCGGGTGAGCCCCAGTCCGTGCATCGCGGCGTCCACCCGGGCGTCCGCCTCGTATCCGCCGCGTTCCTCGTAGGCGGTCAACAGCTCACCGTACGCGGCGAGTTCCTCGTCCGACGCGTCCGCGAGGGACTCCTCTGCCGCACGGAGCCTTCGCTCCATCCCTTGTTCTTCGCAGGGGATCCGGGCCTTCAGGCCGGGCGGGAATGCGATCCTGGGCCCGGAGGCGCGAAGCGCTGGAGATCTCTGCGTTTTCGGGGTGAGGGTCAGGTGGGGCGGGTCTGGTTCTCGATGTATTCCTTGACGATGCTCAGTGGTGCGCCGCCGCAGGATCCCGCGAAGTAGGACGGCGACCAGAACACCGATCCCGTGCCGATCTGGTTGATCCGGCTGGTGTACTCCGCCCGCAGATACCGGGAGCTGACGCCCTTGAGGGAGTTGACGAGCTTGGACAGGGCGATTTTCGGCGGGTAGTGCACGAGGAGGTGGACGTGATCGCCTTCACCGTTGAACTCCCGCAGCTCGACGTCGAAGCTCTCACATACCTCCCGCATGATCGCCTCGCAGCGCGTCAGCATGTCGTCGTTGAAGACCTCCCGCCGGTATTTCGTGACGAACACCAAGTGTGCGTGGAGGTTGAAAATTACATGGTTTCCGCGTCTGATGTCGGGATCTGGTTCCCAGCGCGGTGACATGCGCCAAGTGTATGAGGATCGAGGGGAGTTGACCGGAGGGGGTGGGCTGGATGATCCGTGCGTACAAGTTCCTGCTGCGGCCCACCGTCCGCCAGGCCCAGGCGTTGTCCGAGATGCTGCGGGATCACTGCTCCCTCTACAACGGGGCCCTGCAGGAACGCCGCGACGCCTGGCGGCACGTCTCGAAGACCAGCGTCACCTACGGCGGCCAGTCGGCGCAGCTCAAGGACATCCGGGCGTTCGACCCCGAGCGTCAGGGCCGCTGGTCGTTCAGTTCGCAACAGGCCACCTTGCGCCGTCTCGACAAGGCGTTCGCGGCGTTCTTCCGCCGGGTCACATCCGGTGACACGCCGGGCTATCCGCGCTTTCGCGGGGTGAGCTGGTTCGACACGGTGGACTTCCCCAGGGACGGGGACGGCTGCCGGTGGAACTCCACCCCGCACGACCCGGTCGCCCGCGTCCGTTTCCAGGGCGTCGGGCATGTGAGGGTCAACCAGCACCGCCCGGTGGCCGGCCGGGTCAAGACCGTGTCGGTCAAGCGCGAGGGCCGAAAGTGGTTCGTCGTGCTGAGCGTTGAGCAGGACCGGCCGAAGCCGCTGCCCGCG
>NZ_JBEXDZ010000198.1:0-15926 GCF_040606085.1 Streptomyces sp. NPDC005485
CAGCCGTCGGCGGCCGCGGCCGCGGCGGGAGTGCGGCACGTCGACGAGGGTGGGGGCGTCGGGGGCGGGGCGGGGTGCGGGGGGTGTGCCGTGGCTCAGCAGGGCGAGGAGTTCGTCCGGGGTCGGCCGGGATTTCGGGTGCTTCTGCAGGCACAGCTCGACGAAGGGGCGCAACTCGTCGGGCAGGCCTTCGAGTTGAGGCTCTCCGTCGACGACCCGGACGGCTGTCTCGTAGGGGCTGGGGCTGTCGAAGGGGCCGCGTCCGGTGGCGGCGAAGGCGACGACCGCGCCGAGGGAGAAGATGTCGGCGGCCGGGCCGACCTCCTGCGGGGAGGAGAACTGCTCGGGGGACATGAAGGGCGGGGTGCCCATCACGCGCCCGGTCTGGGTGAGGGCGTCGGCGACGCCGAACTCCGCGGCACGCGAGATGCCGAAGTCGATGACGCGGGGCCCGTCGTCGGCGAGCATCACGTTGGCCGGTTTCAGGTCGCGGTGGACCACTCCGGCGCGGTGGATGTCGCGCAGCGCCTCCGCCAGGCCCGCGGCGAGGTCGCGCAGCCGGTCCAGGGGCAGCGGCCCGTGGTCGCGTATGTGGGTGCCGAGGTTCTCGGCCGGTATGTAGAGCGTGGCCATCCAGGGACGCGGCGCGTCGGCGTCCGCGTCCACCACGGGGGCGGTGAAGGCGCCGCTGACCTGGCGGGCGGCGGCCACTTCACGGCTGAAGCGGGTACGGAACTCGTCGTCGTCGGCGTACTGCCCGTGGACGACCTTGATCGCCAGGGGGCGGCCGGAGGCGGAGCGGGCGAGATAGACGACACCCATGCCGCCGGATCCGAGGCGGTCCTCGATGGGGTAACCGCCCACTTCCGACGGATCCGAGTCCCGCAGCCCCATCCTCGTACGCCCCCGTTCAGAATCCTCCGACGCCGGGCGACGAGCGTATACGCCCCGTTCACTCGGAAGCCGTCCGCGGCTTTCAGGAGCCGCCGGAAGCCGCCAAGTGCCGTCAGAAGCTGATCGAGTTGATGGTCTCCGCTATCGAGTCGAGGAACCGTTGGATGGACGGAGCCATACCGGTCGAGGCGAGGAAGAAACCGAAGAGCACCGCGACAACGGCGGGCCCCGCCTTGATCGACCCTCCTCGGATCAACACCACCAGGATGATCGCCAACAGCAGTACCACTGACAGCGAAATGGCCACAACTGATCACACCCTACGGTCGGTCCGCTCTCCCGGCCCGGAGGTGCAACCCCGCACACCCCCGCCAGGACCATCGTGCCACCAACACGGCTTCGGTATGCGGCGGGTGAGGCATCGTCGGCCACGAACCTGCGGGCCGGGCGCACCGGCGACCCCGCCGGGGGCGCGAACAGCCGCCCCCCGTACAGCAATTCGAGGCCTTCTTCCCATGGCGGCGCCGGGAGAACTCACAGGAATTTCAGAAGGAACGTTTCCATGTCCACACATCCTGTTCGCAGGGAATTCGAATTGTTGCCACAGGCACATCGACGACCCTTCAAGTGGGCCAATAAAGGCCAAAGAACCGGACATTTCACCAGAGTCGCCCGCGCATGTTATGCACCATTTAGTCAGGATGAAAGCGGACAGAAAGGTCACACGCAGAGGTCGCTGTGTCGACAGATCCACCTGCGAACCAGCATGCAGAGTTCACCAAATCCCGGGTACTCGCAGGCGATAAGCAGGAAAGACGCAGAAGTCACGTCGAGGGTTTTACGAAGACGCATAGACAACGCTAGGGTGCCTCAGATGTTCCACGCTGCCTTGTCCCCCGCATCAGCAGCGAGGTCCCGGATCGTCTCACCGAGCTCCTGGTGGGAGGGTCTGTGACGAACTCGCTCCGACCGTACGGCCAACACCGAGCGCCGCTCCCCCCGGCACAGCAGCCGGCCGACGGAGTGCCGAGTCCGCGCTCATCGCAGCAGACGAAGACCCCGCACACGGCCGGCGACACCGCGGCGGCCCCGGGCGGCAAGCCCGCGAAACAGCGTGACGCGTTCTTCGACAACGCCAAGTACCTGGCCATCGTGCTGGTGGCCATGGGGCACGCCTGGGAGCCCCTGAAGGGCGACAGCCGCGTCCTCGAAGCGATGTACACCGTCGTGTACGCCTTCCACATGCCGGCGTTCATCATCATCTCCGGCTACTTCTCGCGCAGCTTCGACATGCGCCCCGACCGGCTCAAGCGGCTGGTCACCGGTGTCGCGGTGCCCTACGTGCTCTTCGAGACCGCGTACTCCCTCTTCAAGCGCTGGGGCGCGCCGGACCCGAACCATCCGATCAGCCTGCTCGACCCCTGGTACCTCACCTGGTTCCTGGTCGCCCTCTTCGTCTGGCGGCTGACCACCCCGCTGTGGAAGGTCGTGCGCCGACCGCTGCCGCTCGCGCTCGGCATCGCCGTGCTCGCGTCCGTCTCGCCCGACATAGGAGCCGAACTGGACCTGCAGCGCGTGCTGCAGTTCCTGCCGTTCTTCGTGCTGGGCCTGGTCATGAAGCCCGAGCACTTCCAACTGGTGCGCCGCCGCGAGGTCCGCATCCTCTCGGTGCCGGTCTTCGCCGCCGCGCTGGCCGTCGGCTGGTGGGCGGTGCCGCGGATGAACACGGCGTGGTTCTACCACCGTGACGCCGCGCAGGACCTCGGCGCCCCGTGGTGGGCCGGCGCGGTCATGACGCTCGCCCTCTTCGGCTGCTCGCTGGTGCTCACCGCGTGCTTCTTCTCCTGGGTGCCGCGCCGTACGTTCTGGTTCACGGCGCTCGGCGCGGGCACGCTGTACGGCTACCTGCTGCACGGCTTCCTGGTGAAGGCCGCCGACTTCTGGGGCTGGTTCGAGCACCCGTGGCTGCACACGCCGCTCGGCACGGTCACCGTGACGCTCCTGTTCGGCGCGGCCGTCACCGTGCTGTGCACCGCACCGGTCCGGCGGGTCTTCCGCTTCTCGATGGAGCCCAGGATGGACTGGGCGTTCAAACGGGACGCGACGGAACTGGCCCGCGACCGGGCGAGGGTGAAGGCATAACCCCTGCCGGAGACCACCTCTGGACAGCGCTGAATATCGCCGAC
The DNA here is from genome assembly GCF_040606085.1 of Streptomyces sp. NPDC005485. Taxonomy (NCBI): domain Bacteria; kingdom Bacillati; phylum Actinomycetota; class Actinomycetes; order Kitasatosporales; family Streptomycetaceae; genus Streptomyces; species Streptomyces sp. NPDC005485. The sequence continues at coordinate 3,081 of NZ_JBEXDZ010000198.1, forward strand.
CACCGCCGACCAGCGGTGGTCGGCGCCGTTCAGGGCGCGAGCCCCAGCAGGGCCCGCATCGCCGCGTACTTCTTCGTCAGCCGGGCCCGGGTGTGCTCGTCCAGGACCGCGAGCCGGGCCGGGTCGGCGTTGTGGGCGAGGTCGGACGCCTTGACCAGGAGGGCGCCCGAGGTGGTGCGGATGCGTTGCGCGTACGCCCCCGGGGACTCCCCCTCGCGCTTGGTGAGCGCCAGCACGATGTCCTTCGTACGCCGGGTCAGCGCGGCCTCGCGCAGCCAGTCCTCTGAGAGGGCGTCGTCCTCGACCGCGTCGTGCAGCCAGGCCGCGGCGATCTGCTCGTCGTCGCCGCCGCGGACGCGCACACCGTCCGCCACGGCCTGGAGGTGCTCGGCGTACGGGCGGCCCGCCTTGTCGGTCTGCCCGGCGTGCGCCGCGCGCGCGAGGGTTTCGACTTCGGCCAGGGTCAGGAGAGTGGGGGTCACTCCCCCAGTGTCTCCCCGCGCAGCGCCGCCCGGGCCGGGAGGGTGACCGCGGTCACGCCGAGCAGGACGATCGCCGCGGCGAACGCGCCGTACAACAGGGGCGGAATGTACGGTCCCTGCCCGGTCAGCCCCTTCGTCATCGGCACGAGGGTGGCCAGCGCGATGGCGGTGCCGAGTGCGATTCCGGCGAGGGCGACCAGCAGTGCCTCCCAGCGGACCATGCGCAGGACCTGGCGGCGGGTGGAGCCGATCAGACGGAGCGTGTCCAGTTCGCGGCGGCGGTCGAGGACGGTCATCACCAGGGTGTTGGCGGCAGCGACGGCCGCGAACCCGCCGAGGACGGCCGCCATGACGGTGTTCGCCCAGGCGTTGAGTTCCCGGTCGAGGGACTGGGCGGCGGTGTAGTCGCCGGGCCCCTGGACCGTGCCCAGCGCCGACAGGTCGGCCGCCGTGCCGCCCTTCGTCCAGATCTCGGTGTCGAAGGACGAGGTGACGTGGGCGTTCAAGTCGGCGCGACCCAGCGTGACCTGGGCAAGTCCGAGGCCCCTGCCGTACGTCGCCACGACCCTCGGGGTCGCCTTGGTGCCGTCGGGCAGGCGGAGCTTCAGGCGGTCGCCGACCTTCACATGGGTGTTGCCGGCGAGCGAGGCGTCGAGCGCGACCTCACCGCGCCCGAGGGACAGCGTGCCGTGCCGTACGTCCAGGTCCTGGACGGCGGCGAAGTCCTTCGCGGATCCCGTGACGCCCTGCGCGGAGGCCGACTCCAGCGAGCCGCCCACCGGGATCAGCACCGACGTACGCAACAGGCCCACGGCGGAGGTGACTTCGGGCATGCGGGCGGCGCGGTCCACCGCGTCCGGGGCGAGGCCCGCGTCCGAGGTGACGATGTGGTCGGCCACGACGCCGTCCCGCTGCTGCTCCTGCGTGACCCGTTCCTCGCTGGTGTGCAGGAAGACGAGCACGGAGGAGAAGGCCATCGCGAGGACGATCGGGGTGATCGCCGAGGCCAGCCGGCGGGAGTTCGTACGGGAGTTGGCCACCGCGAGCGACGCCGAGGCACCGGCTCCGCGCAACGGGAGCCCGAACAGGGCGGCGCAGACACGCGCGATGAACGGACCGAGCAGCGCGACGGCCAGCATGAAGAGCATCACGATGCCGAGCGCGGTGTTGGCCGCGTCGTCACCGCTGAGCGAGGCGGCGAGGCCCGCGCAGACGAACCCGCCGGCCGCCGCCGCGATCCCCAGCGGCGTACGGATCCAGCCGGGGCGCAGCCGCTCCACGGTCGCCTCGCCGATCGCCTGGCCCGGCCGGATGCGGGAGCTGCGGTGGGCCGCCATGTAGCCGGCGAACAGGGCGGTGAGGAGGACGGCGCCCATGGCGGAGACCACCGGGATGTACGACACCGACAGCTCCACGGCGCCTGGAACCGCGCCCTTGTCCTGGAGCTGCCCGAACCACCAGCGGGCCAGGGCGATGCCGGGCAGGCAGCCCAGCGCTCCCGCCAGGGGTGCGACGAGCAGGGCCTCGGTGGCGATGGTGCGGCGGATCTGCCGCGGGGTGGTGCCGATCGCGCGCAGCAGCGCGAACTCGCGGGAGCGCTGGCCGACGGAGAGCGCGACGGTGCCGGCCGCGGTGAAGACGGCCACCATCGTGGCGACACCACCGAAGGAGCCGCCGAGTCCGGTGAGCACTTCCTTCGCCTCGGCGAGCGAGGCGTCCTCGACGGCGCCGCGGTCGTCGCCGGTGTGGACCTCGGCCCGACCCCCGAGGGCGTGCGCCACCTGAGACTTTAGGGTCTCGGGGCGGGTGCCGTCCTTGGGCAGTACGGCGATCGCGTCGATCTTTCCGGGGTGCCCCGAGACACGTACGGCTTCGGTGTCGGCGAACCAGGCGGTGGGCTGCCCGGGGTTGTCGACGGTGCCGGAGACACGGAAGGTGCGCGGGCCGTCGGCGGTGGTGAGGGTCACGCGGTCGCCGGTCCTGGCGCCCGCGGAGAGGACCACTTCGCCCTCGGCCGGGGCGCGGCCCGTCGCGGGCCGTTCGCCGGTGAACGCCGTGGAGCCCCAGCCGTGCGCGGTGAGGGCGCCGTGCGGGCCCCGCACGGGGAAGGTGACGTCGGCGACCGCCGTGCGTGCTCCGGGGACGGCGGCGGCCTTCGCGACCAGGGAGTCGTCCAGGCGGGCCCGGTCGGGCACCGGGGCGCCCTCGTCCTCGCGGTCCTCGCCGTGGCCCGTGATGTAGGCGGCGTGCTGGTCGGCGGCGGCCACCACCGGCGCGCCCGCGTAGCGCTGGGGCGGCACGGACGCCCGTATGCCCGTCTCCAGGAGGATGCCGCACGCCGAGACGATCAGCGCGGCCATCATGAGCGCGACGAACGTGCCCACGAAGCCCGCGGGCCGGAAGCGGACGGCGGCGCGGGCCAGGCCGTTGGGCAGCAGCATCAGGCGGCCGCTCCCGCGAAGGACGGCGCCGTGAGCGCCGTCATGCGGGCCGCGATCTGCTGGGCCGAGCCGCGTTCCAGGCGGTCGGCGATGGAGCCGTCGGCGAGGAACAGCACCCGGTCCGCCCAGGCGGCGGCCGCCGGGTCGTGGGTGACCATCACGACGGTGGACCCGAGGGTGTCCACCGCGTGCCGGAGCAGGCCGAGGATCTCGGCGGCGGTGGTCGTGTCGAGGGCGCCGGTCGGCTCGTCCGCGAAGACGACGTCGGGGCGGGCGACCAGGGCGCGGGCGATCGCGACGCGCTGCTGCTGGCCGCCGGAGAGCTGGCCGGGGCGGCGGCGGGCCTTGTCGGCGAGGCCGACCCGGGCGAGGACCTCGGCGGCGCGGCGGCGGTCGGGACGGTGGCCGGCCAGCCGCATCGGGAGCAGCACGTTCTGCTCGACGGTGAGCGAAGGGAGCAGGTTGAAGGCCTGGAAGACGAAGCCGAGGCGGGTGCGGCGCAGTACCGTCAGCTTCTTCTCGCTCAGGCCGGTGATCTCCGTGCCGCCGAGGCGGACGGTGCCGGCGGTCGGGCGGTCGAGGCCGGCCGCGCACTGCAGGAACGTGGACTTGCCGGAGCCCGAGGGGCCCATGACGGCGGTGAACGTGCCGCGCGCGAGGGCGAGGTCGATGCCGCGCAGAGCGTGCACGGCGGCGCCGCCCCGGCCGTAGCGGCGCGTCACGCCGTGCAGTTCGACGGCCAGGTCGCCGCGAGGGTCCGCGTTCGCGCCCACGCCCACGTCACTGTCGCGGTGGCGCTTCTTCCGCAGGCCCATGGGGTCCGCCCTTCCGTCGCGTTCGAGTGCGGTGGTGTCCGGTGAGGTCCGGTGTCTCGAACGTACGGATTCGGGGGGTGCGGAGGCCATGAGGGGGGCTGCCGGATCGGGGCGGGGGAAAACCCCACCCCGGGGGGCCGGGACGAGGCTCGGGGGTGCTCGTCCTCAGAGGGCGGACGGGCTGACGACGGCGCCCTCGCGGCAGATCAGCAGGAGGGCGCGGTCGTCGTTGACGTCCCTCGCGACCGCCTCGATGAGGTGCCAGGCGGCGCCGTGGAAGCCGCCGGCGACATAGCGGTCGGCTTCGCCGGTGAGGCGGTCGATGCCCTCGACGATGTCGCGCTCGGAGGTCTCGACGAGACCGTCGGTGAAGAGCATGAGGACGTCACCCGGGCGCAGGGAGCCCTTGACGGGGTCGAACTGGGCGCCGTCGTACACACCGAGGAGCGGGCCCTCGGCCGTCTTCTCCTCCCAGCGGCCGGTGCCCGCGCTGAGCTGAAGGCCCGGCGGGTGGCCTGCGGAGAAGATCTCGTAGTCGCCGGAGTCCAGGTCGAGGACGAGGTGGATGGAGGTCGCGAAGCCCTCGTCCCAGTCCTGGCGCAGGAGGTAGCCGTTGGCGGCGGGCAGGAACGCGTGCGGGGGCAGCGAGCCGAGGAGGCCGCCGAAGGCGCCGGACAGCAGCAGGGCGCGCGAGCCCGCGTCCATGCCCTTGCCCGACACGTCGGTGAGGACGACTTCGAGGGTGCGGCCGCCGTTGGTCCGGGCGGCCACCACGAAGTCACCGGAGAAGGACTGCCCGCCCGCGGGGCGCAGCGCCATCTCCCGGTGCCAACCCAGCGGCAGTTTCGGCAGCTTGCTCTGGACCCGGATGCGTTCGCGCAGGTCGAAGAGCATGGTGCCGCCGCGCCGCCAGGGGACGCCCACCCGGCTGCGGAACTGGGCGATCAGCAGCCCGAAGAAGCCGCATGCCGCGACCACCAGGACCACGCCCGGCGTGACCCGGGCCGGGCCCTCCGTGTACGGGCCGAGCTTCACCGACTCCACGATCAGCGCGGTCGCCGCGGCGGCGTAGAGACCGAGCAGGCTGGCGGGGCGCAGGAGCAGACCGCCCGCGACGATCGGCAGGACCAGGGCGGAGGGCGCGCACCAGACGGAATTGACGAGCGTGGTGGCCGCGATCAGCGGAATCGTCAGCAGCAGACCGGCCAGTGCGATCCAGTCCGAGCCGTCCCCGCGGAAGTAGTCGACGGCGGATCTGCGCAGGCCGGTGCGGGCCCGGTGCCACTGCTTCTTCAACCGGGCCGTGAACGTCTCGGCCGCCGCGCGCCGCTCTCGTCCTGCTGCCATTGTTGGGGACCCTATCCATCGGACCAGGTGCTTGGCACGGGAGGTCCCACTTGTCCCCCGTCCGAGCGCTCAACTTCACAGAGAACCTCACGCACGGCGCGCTCGGGCGGCCGTGGGGAAATTCCCTGGCTCGTACCGCATTGCCCTGGTAGGCATGGCGCATGGCGACTGAGTTGCGGGTTCTGCGGCAGGCCGACTGGAACGCTTGGTACGACATCCTGATCCGTGCCTTCGGCGGGGTGCCGGAACCGTCCGAGGAGCGCGAACTGTGGGATGCGCTCACAGAGTACGACCGTTCCCTGGGTGCCTGGGACGGCGATCAGTGCGTGGGCACCGCCGGCGCGTTCACGTTCAAGGTCACCGTGCCGGGCGGCGCCTCGGTGCCCGCGGCGGGCATCACGATGGTGAGCGTGTCGGGTACGCACCGGCGGCGCGGCCTGCTGACCGCGATGATGCGGCGCCAGTTGGACGACGTCCGCGGCTGGGGCGAGCCGCTGGCGGTGCTGACGGCGTCGGAGCCGGAGATCTACGGGCGGTTCGGGTACGGCATCGGGACGCACCAGCTCCATGCGGAGATCGACACGGGCCGCGTGCGACTGTCCGTGCCACCCGGCACCGATGACGTACGTCTGCGGTACGCCGCCCCGGGGGACGTCCTGGACGCCTGCGAGGCGGTCTACGCGCGCGTGGTGCCGACCCGCCCGGGCATGCTGGCGCGCCGGCCCGGCTGGGAGCGCGTGGGGGTGCTCGATCCGGAGAGCGGGCGGGACGGGGCCTCGCCGTTGCAGTGCGTGGTCGCCGAGCGGGGCACCCAGACGGTCGGGTACGCGCGGTTCCGGGTCAAGCCGGAGTGGGGGCCGGCCGGGCACAACGGGTCTGTGGTCGTTGAGGACTTGGAGGGCCTCGACCCGGCGGCGCGGGCCGCGCTGTGGCGGTTCCTCTTCGACCTGGACCTGACGTCCACGCTGCGCACGCGCGGCCGGCCCGCGGACGAGGGCCTGCTCCACATGGTGTCCGACATCCGCCGCTGCGCCGTGCGGATGAAGGACGGGCTGCACGTGCGTCTCGTCGAGGTCGGCGCCGCGCTTGAGGCTCGGACGTATCAGGCGCCGGTGGACGTCGTGTTCGAGGTGGAGGACGACTTCTGCCCCTGGAACGCGGGGCGTTGGCGGCTCACCGGGGACGCCAAGGGCGCGTCGTGCGTGCGTACCGAGGACGCGGCCGATCTGGCGCTGTCCGTACGGGAGTTGGGGTCGGCGTATCTCGGCGGCACGTCTCTCGTGGCGCTCGCGGCGGCCGGGCGGGTGCGGGAGCTGCGCCAGGGCGCGCTGGCGGAGGCGTCGTTGGCGTTCACGTCGGCGGTCGCACCCTGGCTGCCGCACGGGTTCTAGACGGCCGGTCGGACAACTGGTCCCGGAGCTAGGGGTTCCGGGGCTACGGGTTCCGGAGGCGGCGCCCGGTCACCGCTGCTGGCAGGACGGGCACCAGAAGAGGTTGCGGGCGGCGAGATCGGCGGTGCGGATCTCGCCGCCACAGATGTGGCAGGGCAGGTTCGCCCTGCGGTACACGTACACCTCGCCGCCGTGGTCGTCCTTGCGCGGCGGGCGGCCCATCGCCTCCGGCTCGTGCTCGGGGCGGACGGTGTCGATGCGGTTGTTGCGGACACCCTCGCGCATCAGGGCCGCGAGGTCGGCCCAGATCGCGTCCCACTCGGCGCGGCTGACGTCCTTGCCCGCACGGTACGGGTCGATGCCGTGCCGGAAGAGGACCTCGGCGCGGTAGACGTTGCCGACGCCCGCGATGACCTTCTGGTCCATCAGCAGGGCGGCGATCGTCGTACGGCTGCGGGAGATCCGGTGGTACGCCGTCGCCGGGTCCGCGTCCGGGCGCAGCGGGTCGGGGCCGAGGCGGGCGTGTATGGCCTGCTTCTCGGCGTCCGTGATCAGGGCGCAGGTGGTGGGGCCGCGCAGGTCGACGTACGCGGTGGGGTTCGCGAGGCGGAGGCGGACGGTGTCCGTGGGGGGCGGGGGCGGGGCCGCGCCGAAGTTCACCTTGCCGAAGAGGCCGAGGTGGATGTGGACCCAGTCGCTCTCGCGGAAGCCGAGGAAGAGGTGCTTGCCGTGGGCGTCGGCGCCGGCCAGTGGGGCGCCGTCCAGGAGGGCTGCGGCGTCCGCGAACTTGCCCTGCGGGCTGGTGACGCGGGTGGGTGTGCCGGTGAACCCGGCGGCGTAGTCCTTGGCCAGGCGGTGAATCGTGTGCCCCTCGGGCACGGGGTCCTCCTGTGCGGTTCGGTGGGCGGAGCGGACTTTTCTCGCCCCCTCCGCCCCTGCCCTTCCCGTGGTCCTGGGGGCTGCGCCCCCTCTCCCCCTGCATCGCGCTTCGCGCTCGTCCTCAAACGCCGGACGGGCTGGGAGACGCCGGACGGGCTGAGAACCCCCGCCGCTTGGCGCGGGCTACTGAGCCTGCTGCGGGTGGTGCGCCGGGATCGGCGGGAGGTCGCCCGTTGTCTCGTAGGCCGCGAGCATGTCGATGCGGCGGATGTGGCGCTCGTCACCGGAGAACGGGGTGGCGAGGAAGGTCTCGACGAACTTGGTCGCCTCGTCCTCGGTGTGCATACGGGCACCCACGGCGACGACGTTGGCGTTGTTGTGCTGGCGGCCGAGGGACGCGGTCTCCTCGCTCCAGGCGAGGGCGGCACGGACGCCCTTCACCTTGTTCGCGGCGATCTGCTCGCCGTTGCCGGAGCCGCCGATCACGATGCCCAGAGCCTCGGGATCGGCCGCCGTCCGCTCCGCGGCGCGGAGGCAGAACGGCGGGTAGTCGTCCTGGGCGTCATAGATGTGGGGCCCGCAGTCGACGGGCTCGTGGCCGGCGGCCTTGAGCCACTCGACGAGGTGGTTCTTGAGTTCGAGACCGGCATGATCGGAGCCGAGATACACGCGCATGGGATGAGTGTGACACGGCTGTTTCGGGGCAGCAGTGCCGGGGGCGCGAGGCGAAAAGTCTGAGCAATCCTACAGAACCTCAGGAAAACCTCAAGTAACGATCTGGAATCAAAGGTTCACGAATTCCTTTGCCTCCGATTCACTGGTCCGACCCGTACGCCGCCCGTACGGGAGACCGCTCACCCGGCGCAAAGGAATCCCCTCATGACTTCGCAGCCGACCCCGACCAAGGCCGGGGAACCCGGCTCCGGTCTCCAGGCCGGACTCAAGAACCGTCACCTCTCGATGATCGCCATCGGTGGGGTGATCGGAGCCGGACTCTTCGTCGGTTCCAGCACCGGTATCGCCACCGCGGGCCCCGGCATCCTCCTTTCGTACGCCCTCGTCGGCACGCTCGTGGTGCTGGTGATGCGGATGCTCGGTGAGATGTCCGCCGCGAACCCGACCTCGGGCTCCTTCTCGGCACACGCCGACCGCGCGCTCGGCCGCTGGGCCGGGTTCTCGATCGGCTGGCTCTACTGGTTCTTCTGGGTCGTCGTACTCGCCGTGGAGGCGACCGCCGGCGCCAAGATCCTCGAAGGGTGGATCCCCGCCGTTCCCCAGTGGGGCTGGGCCCTCATCGTGATGATCGTCCTCACCGCCACCAACCTCGTCTCCGTCGGCTCCTACGGCGAGTTCGAGTTCTGGTTCGCCGGGATCAAGGTCGTGGCGATCGGCGCGTTCATCGTCATCGGCGGGCTCGCCATCTTCGGCGTGCTCCCGGGCGTCGACGCCGAGAAGGCCAGTTTCAGCAACCTGACGGACCACGGCGGCTTCCTCCCCAACGGCCCCGGCGCGATCCTCACCGGTGTGCTCCTGGTCGTCTTCTCCTTCATGGGCAGCGAGATCGCCACGCTCGCGGCAGGCGAGTCCGAGAACCCGCAGCGCGCCGTCACCAAGTCGACCAACAGCATCATCTGGCGCATCGGGATCTTCTACCTCGGCTCGATCCTCGTCGTGGTCTCGCTGCTGCCGTGGGACGACAAGGCGATCGCGAAGGACGGCTCGTACGTCGCCGCCCTCGGCTCCCTCGGCATCCCGCACGCCGACCAGATCATGAAGTTCATCGTGCTGACGTCCGTGCTGTCCTGTCTCAACTCCGGGCTCTACACGGCCTCCCGCATGGCCTTCTCGCTCGGGGAGCGCGGGGACGCGCCCAAGTCGTTCTCCAGGACCACCTCGCGGGGTGTGCCGATGGCCGCCATCCTCGCCTCGGTCGTCTTCGGCTTCGTCGCCGTCTTCCTCAACTACCTGTCCCCGGACAAGATCTTCCTCTTCCTCGTCAACTCCTCCGGTGCGGTGGCCCTGTTCGTGTGGCTGGTCATCTGCTTCTCGCAGCTGCGGATGCGGAAGATCATCCAGCGCGAGTCGCCGGAGAAGCTGATCGTGAAGATGTGGCTGTACCCGTATCTGACCTGGGCGACGGCCGCGCTGATCGTCTTCGTCCTCGGCTACATGCTGACCGACACCGAGGGCGCGAGCAGCGGCCGGACAACCGTCCTGCTGTCGCTGCTGGTCGCCGGGGTCGTGCTGGTGATCGCCTTCGTACGCCAGCGGTACGGCAGCGACCAGACGGCCGTGCAAGGCGATGCGGTCGCGCCGCGTGACGAGGTGCAGGCCGAGGTCGGCGCCTGAGCGGTGACCTGATGTGAGATGACCCGAGGGGCCCGGCGGCAGTCACCGCCGGGCCCCTCTGCGCGTCACAGGGGCGTGAACGTCTTCTTGACCTGCTCGTAGACCGGAAGCGCGGTGGCCTCCGTGTCCGGGCGGTACCAGGTGCTGATCTCGTACGACGTGCTGCCGCTTCGGAAGCCGAGCAGGCGGGCGTGCCAGTACTTGCCCTTGGCCGTGACGTAGTACTCCCAGACGACCGCCGGAGCACCGCGGAACGTCGTGTTCTCCAGGCGGACCCGCTGGTAGTCGAGCCCCTTGCTGGTCTGGTTCCTCTCCTTTATCCGCCACTGCTCCAGCAGGTCACCGCTGGCCTCGTTCGCGTTGGCCAGGATCTCCTGCTTGCGGTCGGGCGAGGCGTAGTGCACCTCGACGGCGCTGACCATGTTCCGCGTCCAGCCCTTGGGCGGGACCCAGGCGTACATCCCGCCCTCCTTGCGCGATCCCGGCGGTGCACTGACCAGGGTGCTGGGCGGACGCGAGGTCCCTTCGACGGTGGGCGAGGGGGACCCCGAGCTGCCGGTCCGCCCGGTCGAGGCGGACGCCGACGAGCCCGAGGACGAGGAGGAGTTGTCCTTGTCGTCGGGCGATCCCCCCGTCGCGGCGATCACGACCCAGACGAGGGCTCCGGCGACGACCACTCCCCCCGCGGCGGCGAAGCCCCTGCGGCGCCGGCTCCCACGGGGGCCGGACGGCACGGCGGGGCCCAGGGCGTCGTCCGGGGGGCGGGGCCGGGGCGACGACAGCAGGGGTTCGGTCGGCACGTCCGCCCTGGGGAGGGGGGAAGGCGTCTCGGAGCGGACTTCGAGGCTCCGCTCAGGGGCGACCTCGGTGGACGCGTTGGCGGCCTCGGCGGGGGGTGCGACCACGCCTTCGGGGGTGGGGGCGTGGTGGTTGCTCTCGGGGGTGAAGGTGGGGATGGGCGCGGGATTCTGTTCGGAGGCAGGTGCTTCTGGTGCCGGTTCCTCGGTGACCGGTGGGTGCCACCAGGTCGGCGTGCGCTGAGGCGGTGCGGCGTCGTGTGCCGGTTCCGAGCGCCTCGGATCCACGGCGCCGACCCGGCCGTTCGGGGTCGTGGGGGACTCGGGCGGAGACGGCGGCAGCTGTTGTCGGCCGGGGAGGCGTGCGGCGCGTACGAGGGGGGCGTCCAGGAGGGCGGGAGTGGGGGACGGTTCGTGCTGCGCTCCCCCGGGCTCGGAATTCGGTGGTCCCAGGTACTCCGGTTCCGGTTCCGGCGCCGGTGGGGACGGGGGTGTCGGCGTCGGTGGAGGCGGGGGTGTCGGCGTCGGTGGGGGCGCCGGGAACGCGATCGGCTCCAGGGCTGTGGCCACCTCCGCCAGGCCGGGGCGGACCGCCGGTTCCTTCTCCAGCAGGGCGGCCAGGATGTCGTGCAGCTCGCCTGCCACGGCCGGCAGTTCGGGCTCCTCGTACAGCACGGCGTGCAAGGTCGCGAGCGTCGTGTCGCGGGAGAACGGGGAGCGTCCGCCGAGAGCCGCGCACAGGGTCGCGCCCAGGGACCAGACGTCGGACGGCGGGCCCTGCGGGCGTCCCGAGATGCGCTCCGGCGCCATGTAGTCGGGCGAGCCGACGAGCATGCCGACCATGGTGAGGGCCTTCGCGTCCTGGATCGCGGCGATGCCGAAGTCGGTGAGGACGACGCGGTGGCCGCCCCGTTCGACCAGGACGTTGCCCGGCTTGATGTCACGGTGCAGTACGCCCCCGGCGTGCACCTGGCGCAGCGCGGCGACGAGTCCGAGCCCGATGCGCGCCGCCTCACGGATGCCGAGCGGACCGTCCTCGATGACGATCTGTTCGAGCGAACGTCCGGCGACCAGCTCCATGACGATCCACAGCCGCTCGCCCTCGTCCACGACGTCGTACACCCGCACGACGTTGGGGTGGTCGATCCGGGCGGTGGCCCTGGCCTCGCGCAGCGTGCGTTCCCGGCGCGTGCGGGTGTCCTCCGGGTCCAGCCCGTCTATCCGCATTTCCTTGACGGCCACCTGGCGGTCGAGCATGTGATCGGTGGCCCGCCACACCCGCCCCATTCCCCCCTGGCCGATGCTTTCGTCCAGCCGATAGCGACCCGTCACCAGTAATCCTGGAACACCGCCATGCGTACTTCCCGGCAATCCCCTGCACCCCCTCAACTGCCGTCACACCAGAAACACCTGATCGAATTTCACGTTGTACCAGCTCGGAAACACTTGGTCACACTTCATGCCGTACCAGCATAGTGCGGAGAAATCTTGTGGTACCTCTTCAAGTACTGCGAATTCAGGCGCAGTCCAGGGGTGGGACGCAAGGGGGACGAACATGAGTTCTCGTCATACGACGGCCGTCGCGGGATCGCTGCTCGCGGCATCTTTCTCGGTGGTGATGATCCTTCCCTTCACCGCCGCGGCGGATGACCAGGGACCGGGAAGCAGCAAGGGGGGAAAGGTCATTGACGAGGCACCGGACGGCGTCAAGCTGACCACTCTGCTGCCCGAGAAGATCTCGGTCGACAACGGTTCGAAGGAAACGTCGATCACCGCCACGGTAAAGAACGAAGGGACGAAGGACAGCGGAAAGATCAGGCTTGTCGTCGCCGGTTTCGACGGCCTGACGGTCAAGAGCGTCGAGGGCTGCTCCGCGATTGCGAAAAAGGATCTGCCCAAGGGCTCGAACAGCGCTTTCAGTTGTGACGTCGGAAACCTTGCGGCCGGCAAGTCGAAGTCGTACGACATCGGCGCGACCTTCGACCTGAGCAAGACCGGAAAGATCTGTCTTCCGGTCCAGGACAGTGACGGTAAGAAGACGTTCTGGCAGCAGGGCCCGGTTCCCTTCGGCACGAACAAGCCGACGCCGAACGCGCCCACCACACCGCTGCTGCTCGGTACGGACAACGAGCCGGTCGGCCCCGTCGGCGACGAACTGCCCAAGACCGGTGTCGGGAGCCGGCTCCTGCCGTTCGGCGCGGCCGGGGCGACGCTGATCTCCGCGGGAGCGGTGGGCCTGTGGTGGACCCGCCGGAACCCTCAGCAGAAGGCCTCGTAAGAGGTACGGCAGCCAGGCGACGCCCCCCCCGCCCGCACCCCCGGGGCGTCGCCCGGAGTCCGCCACG
>NZ_JBEXDZ010000199.1:0-15818 GCF_040606085.1 Streptomyces sp. NPDC005485
GTCGACGCGCTTGCCGTCGACCGCCCGCAGCCGCCCGGCCCGCAGGGCGCCCGCCCACGCGGTCACCGCCACCAGGCCCAGCATCCCGGCGGCCACGACCGCGTCGATCCACGGGGCCACGGCCGAACTCGTCGAGCCGTACGCCGTCGCCGTCTCCTCCAGCACCGGCACGGCGAGGAGGTTGCCGCCGACGACACCCAGGGCCGTACCGGCCGCCGCGGGGATCAGCGCCTGGCCGACGTAGGCCCGGACGACCTGGCCCGGAGTGAACCCGAGCGACTTGAGGACGCCGATCCGGCGCGTCCCGGCGCCGACCGCCCCTGCGACCACGTTGCCGACGACCAGGACCGCCATGGCCAGGCCCAGCACGCCGAACGTGGCGAGGAACGGCACGAACAGCGACGACTCGCGGTCGGCCTCCTTCTTGGTGGCGAGCCACGAACGCGCCCCGGCCACCGCCCCCTTGGGCATGCCCGCCGTCACCGCGGCCCGGTCCGCTGCGACCTGCGCAGCGGTCCCGGCGGCGCGGAAGCGGTACAGCATCTGGTAGCCGTCGGGCCTGCTCAGCTGTGCGGGGACCACCCAGGCGTCGGCGCTGCGGCTCACCGAGCGGGCCGTGCCGACCACGGTCAGCGTCGGCGCACCCGGCAGATCGGTGAACCGGACCCGGGTGCCCTGCGGCGCCAAGAGCCCGTCGTCGGCGGACAGTACGATCTCGCCGGGGCGCGCGGCCCACCGCCCCGCGGTCAGCGTGACGGCGTCGACGGGGCCGCCGTGCCCGGTCCGTCCGACGAGCGTGAGCGGCCGAAGGTCCTGGCCGTCCAGGCGCGGTGTGGCCGACGCCGTCGGGAAGGGGCCGGCCGCCGCGGTGACACCGGCGGCGTCGGCGGAGGCCGCGAGCTGGGCGGTGGTGGCCCTCGCGGCGGCGTACTGCACGCTCAGGTGCGCGCCGTGCTGCCGGCGGAACGCCTTGTCGAAGGGCGCGCTGGAGGCCTCCAGCAGCGCCGCGCCCATGACGGACGCGGTCACCGCCATCATCGTGGCCAGCACGATCACGACGGTCTGCACCCGGCGCCGGCCCACCCCCGAACGCACCACCCGGCCCAGCGCGCTCATCGGGCCACCCCCGCGGAGGTGTCCGCGGTGATCCGGCCGTCGACGAGCTCGACCGTGCGGGTCGTGCAGGACCGGGCGAGGGCGAGGTCGTGGGTGACCAGGACGATGGTCTGGCCGTCGGCGTTCAGCTCCGCGAGCAGCGCGCGGACGGAGTCGCCGGAGGCGGTGTCGAGCGCGCCGGTCGGCTCGTCGGCCAGCAGCAGCGCCGGACGGTTCATCAACGCCCTTGCCACGGCGACGCGTTGACGCTCACCGCCGGAGAGCCGGCCCGGGTAGGCGCGGGCGTGCCGGTGGATGCCGAGGACTTCGAGCAGCTCCGCCGTCCGCCGGTTGGCTTCGGCGCGCGGGGTGCCGGACAGCTGCGCGGGCAGGGCGACGTTGTCGACGACGGTCAGGTCGTCGAGCAGGTTGAAGAACTGGAAGACCATGCCGATCCTGGCCCGCCGGTAGCGCGCGGAGGCCGCCTCGCCGAGTGCGTCTACGCGTACGCCGTCCACGGTGATCGTTCCCGCGTCCGGGCGGTCGAGGCCCGCGATCAGGTTGAGCAGGGTGGACTTGCCGCTGCCGGACGGGCCTAGGACCGCGACGGCCTCCCCGGCCCGTACGGTCAGTGACGCGTCCGCGAGCGCGGGCGTCCCCTCGGCCTGGCCGTCGTACCTGCGGCTCACCGCGCGCAGCTCGATCAAGGGCGTGGTCATGGCGCCTCCCTGAGGTTCTGGGTTCCGGCCGGCCGGTGGTCCGGATGTCCGGTGCCCTGGACGCTAGGGAGAGCGGCGGTGCCGGCGCGTCGCTCGGCGGGGCCAACTCCCGTACCCCACGCGGATGAAGGCCCGCGAGGTCATACCTGAGATGTACGCGCCGGGTGTACGCCGGCGGTCTGCGCGGAGGATGTCGCGGTGCCGGTCCGGTGGGGAGAATGGACCGGTGACGAACGCGCTCGCGAGGGACCGGATACGGGGCTGGGCCCGGCCCCTGCTGCGTACGACAGGACCGCTGCCCCGGCCCACCCGGGGCGAGTTGGTCTTCGACGCGGCCCTGGCACTGGTCATCGCGGTCGGCTCCGCCCAGTACGCCCTGGACGACGCGAGCGTCAAGGTGCCCTTGGGCGTACCGATGCCGCCGGAACCGCCCGGCGTGGCGGACCCGACCCATGTGCAGACCGGGGGAGGCGGCTGGACCTTCCTCGTCCTCGCCCTCGTGATCGTCACCACCGGGTCCCTGATGGTCCGCCGCCGCTACCCCCTCACCGTGCTGTGGATCGTGACCGCCGCGATCCTCCTGACACCGAACGACGTGCCCCGGCTCACGTTCTACGCGTCGATGGTCGCCGGATACAGCGCCGCTGCCTACGGCCCGTACCGGGTGCCCACGCTGGTGAGCCTGCCGGTCGCGGTGCTCCTGATCACCGGCGCGCGGGACTCCTCGCTGCCCACGGTCCCCACCCAGTACACCCCGCTCCTGATCCTCGTCCCGCTCGTGTTCGCCGCGAGCGGGCTGCGCACCTGGAAGCTCAGGACCGCCGAGGGCCGCGCCCGGCTGGCCGCGCTCGAACACGGGCGTGCCGACGAGCTGCGCCGCGCCGTGGAGTACGAACGGGCCAGGATCGCACGGGAGTTGCACGACGTGGTGACCCACAACGTCAGCGTGATGGTCATCCAGGCGGGGGCAGCCCGCAAAGTGATGACGGTGGATCAGGAACAGGCCCGCGAAGCCCTGTTGGCGGTCGAGTCCGGCGGCCGGGCCGCCCTGGCCGAACTGCGCCATGTCATGGGGCTGTTGACGATGGATGCCGAGGGCGACGGGGGTACGCAGGACGCGGAGTCGGCCGCCGCGGACCTGACTCCGCAGCCCGGGCTCGACCGGCTGGCGGCCCTGGTGGCGCGGATCGGGGAGACGGGCATGCCGATCGAGTTCACGGTGACGGGGCAGCCGCGCCCGCTGCCCGCCGGGATCGAACTGGCCGCGTACCGGGTGGTCCAGGAGGCGCTGACCAACGCCGTCAAGCACGCGGGCGGCGCGTCCACCGCGGTGACCGTCGCCTACGCCGCCGACCTACTCGACGTGGAGGTCGCCGACACCGGCGGCAGCCCGGACCCGGCCGCCGTCCCCGGCAGCGGACGCGGGCTGATCGGCCTGCGCGAACGGCTCGCGGTCTACGACGGCACGCTGCACACCGGTCACCGCCCCACCGGCGGCTGGCGGGTCAGAGCCCTGATTCCCCTGGAGACGACACCATGACGTTGCCGCCGGCCGCCGCGGCCGGGCCCCTGCGGGTGGTCGTCGCCGACGACCAGGCCCTCGTCCGCACCGGCTTCCGGATGATCCTCGCCGCCGACGGCATCGACGTGGTCGCCGAGGTCGCCAACGGCTTCGAAGCCATCGACGCCGTACGGCGCACGCGTCCGGACGTGGTCCTGATGGACATCCGGATGCCGGAGCTGGACGGTCTGGAGGCCACGCGGCGGATCCTCGGAACGCCGGGGGCCGGCGGGGCAACGGGGAGCGGCGAACCAGGGGCCGGGCCGCGCGACGGCTCCCCGCGCATCATCATCCTCACCACCTTCGACCTCGACCGCTTCGTCTACGCCGCGCTGTCCGCCGGGGCCGGTGGATTCCTGCTCAAGGACGTCACCCCCGAGCACCTGGTGGCCGCCGTGCGCATGGTGCGCGCCGGAGACGCGCTGCTGGCGCCGGCCATCACCCGCCGACTCGTCGCCCGGTACGCGCACCGGGGCGCCGAGCACGCAGCGCTGCACCGTGACCTCGCGGCGCTGACCCCGCGCGAGCTGGAGGTGCTGCGCCTGGTGGCCCAGGGCCTGAGCAACGCCGAACTGGCCGCCCACCTCCACCTCTCCGCGGCGACGGTCAAGACCCATGTGGCCCGCATCTTCGCCAAACTGGGTCTGCGCGACCGCGTCCAGGCGGTGATCGCCGCGTACGAGTCGGGCCTGGTGAACGCGGGCGGCCCTGGCCCCCAGGACCCGCAGAGCCCCGCCCCGATCTAGGCGCGCAGCTCCTGCGTGCAGCACTTCACGCTGCCGCCGCCCTTGAGGAGTTCGCTCAGGTCGATGCCGATCGGTTCGAAGCCGCGTTCACGGAGCGGAGCGAAGAGGCCGATCGCGGCATGAGGGAGCAGGACGTGGAGCCCGTCCGACACGGCGTTCAGGCCCAGCGCTGCCGCCTCCTCGGCGCCCGCGAGGAGCGCGTCGGGAAACAGCCGTCGCAGCACCTCCCGGCTGCCCGGCGAGAACGCGTCGGGGTGGTACATGACCTCGTCCGTCGCGTCGTCGAGGACCGCGAGCGCCGTGTCCAGGTGGTAGTAGCGCGGGTCGACGAGGTCCAGCCCGATCACCGGCCGCCCGAAGAACTCCTGGGCCTCGCCGTGCGAGAGGGGACTGGCCCGGAAGCCGCGCCCCGCCAGCACATAGGAGGCGGTGACGGCGAAGTCGCCCTCGCCCTCGTTGATGTGGACCGGTTCGTGGACCTGCCTCCAGCCGTGCGCCCGGAACCACTCCAGGTGCGCGGCGGCCTCCTGCTCGCGCTCGCGATAGGCGAAGCGGGCGCCCAGCACGCGGCCGTCGATCACTGTCGCCCCGTTCGCCGCGAAGACCATGTCCGGCAGGCCCGGGCGCGGGGTGAGTTCCTCGACCGTGTGGCCGAGGGAGCGGTAGCGGTCGCGGAGCTCCTCCCACTGGGCGACGGCGAGCGGTACGTCGACCGGCTTGCCGGGGTCCATCCACGGGTTGATGGCATACGTGACCTCGAAGTGCGCCGGTGGGCACATCAGATAGCGCCGGGGGGTGGCGGCGCGGCGGAGAGGGGGCAAGGTGGGCTCCTCACGTGACCGCAGGGGTGGTTGGAGCCCATGGTGAGACCTGGGACGCCGGGCGCGCGTGCACCGGATGGGTTGTTTTCGCCCCCTTCGCCCCTTCCTGTCCCGTCCGTCTGGGGGCTTCGCCCCCTCTCCTCCTGTCGCGCTTCGCGCTCGTCCTCAAGCACCGGACGGGCTGTACTGCGTATCGCGAGACGCTCCGTCTCACTCCCCTGGTAACTTCCCCTCATGGCCAAGAAACCCGCCCCCGACTCCACCCGCCGCAGCGAGAAGTCCCGTCGGGCGATCTACGCCGCCGCCCTCGCCCTCGTGAGCGAGACCGGCTACGCGAAGACCACGATCGAGGGGATCGCCGCCCGGGCCGGCGTCGGCAAGCAGACCATCTACCGCTGGTGGTCGTCGAAGGCGGACGTACTCCTTGAGGCCTTCCTCGACCTCGGCGAGCAGGCGGCCGAGCGCGCCGGGCAGTCCGGCCAGGAGATGTACGGCATCCCGGACACCGGCGACCTCGCGGCGGACCTCAAACAGGTGCTGCGCGCCACCGTCGACGAACTCCTCGACCCCGCCTTCGAGGCACCCGCCCGCGCCCTGACCGCCGAGGGCTTCGTCAACGAGGAGGTCGGCCGTGAGTTCGTGGCCAAGCTCCTCGAACCCCAGCTCCAGCTGTACGTACAGCGGCTGCGCTCCGCGCAGGAGACCGGCGCCGTACGCCCCGACGTCGACCCGCGCATCGCACTGGAACTCTTCGTCTCCCCGCTCGCCCAGCGCTGGCTCCAGCACACGGGCCCCATCACCCACGCCTACACGGACACCCTCGTCGACTACGCCCTCTACGGCCTCGCCCCGCGCTGAAAGCCGGTGCGCGCCCGCCGGAACCGCTTCGGGATCTTCATCGGGTGGCGGGCGAGCCTGCCCGGCGCGTCCGTGATGATCCCGTCGCAGCCCAGCGCCAGGGCACGGTCCCGCTGCGCCGGGGTGATCACGGTGTGCGCCCACACCCGGGGGACACCGGAGTTCACGGCCCGCAGGAGGTCGCTGTCGCGCGCCTTGTAGTCGACGTCGAGCAGGTCGACGAAGGACGCCCAGCGCTCGGGCCGGTCGGTGCGCATCTGGTCCGCCGAGCGCCACAGCTGAGAGACCAGGCCCAGGCGGTGGGCGCGCAGGGCCACCTCCGGCAGGTTGGAGTTGACGAAGACCGAGCGGGTCAGGCCCCGGGTGCGGATCAGCCCGGCGAGCGTGCGCAGACTCGCCGGGTCCTTCGCCTCCAGCATCAGTACGATCCGCCCGCCGAACCGGTCGAGGACCTCGGCCACCGTCGGCGGCCGCTCCGCACGCCAGCCGCTGCGCAGCGAGGCCTTGGGGCGCAGCCGCACCCCCTGCCAGTCCCACAGGTTCAGCCCCCGCACCGGACCGCCCATGGAGGTGGTGCGGTTCAGGGTCGCGTCGTGCATGACCACCATGTGCCCGTCGCGCAGCATGCGGGTGTCGAAGTCGAGCACCTGGGCCGTACCGCGCTCATAGGCGGTCATCAGGCCCGACATGCTGTTCTCGGGGACTTCCCGGGCGCCGCCGCGGTGGGCGACCTCGACGACGCGGGGGAGGGCGTCCACCGTCAGCGGGCCGGTGCCCCACTCCAGCGGGGAGAGCGCGCCGCCCTGTCCCGTGAGGGCCAATGACGTGAGACCGGCGATACCCGTGAGCGCAGTCCATGTGACCATGACGACCACGGTAGGGGGGTAAATACCATAAAAGTATGCAATGACACTCCATCCGGGCCCTGCGCACGCCTCGCCCCCCTACCCCCGGATGTGGGCTCTGGCCACCCGGGGCGCAGGATGGTGGGACCATGGGGCAAGCAGTCCGCACTACGGTGAGGCGAGGGGATAGATGAGCGCAGAGTTCGGCAACCGCTCCGGCGCGCAGGGCAGGATCTCCCAGTGGCTGCGTGGCCGCCGCCGCACCGAGACCACCGACGACAGCGGCCGAGAGGCCCTGCTGCTCGCCGCCGCCGCCGCGGGACTGCCGCTCGCGCAGGCCGCGTTCCCCTCGGGCTACCGCTGTTCCTGTGACCGCGTGGGCTGTCCCACGCCCGCCCGGCACCCCGTCTCCTTCGCCTGGCAGACGCAGTCCACCACCGACCGCGGGCAGATCGAGCGCTGGGCCCGGCATCAGCCGCAGGCCAACTTCATCACCGCGACGGGCATGGTCCACGACGTCCTGGACGTCCCCCTGGAAGCCGGCCGCGAGGCCCTGGAGCGCCTCCTCGCCGCCGGCATCGAGGTGGGCCCCGTCGCCGAGAGCGGCGACGGACGCCTCCTCTTCTTCACCCTCACCCGCGGCACGCCCGAGGACGAGGACGAGTGGTGGCCCTGCGAGCTGGACTGCCACCCCGAGACGATGGACGAGCACCCCGGGCTGCGCTGGCACTGCCGCGGCTCCTATGTGCTCGTACCCCCGGCCCGCCTCCCGGGCGACCTGACCGTCGACTGGGTACGCGGCCTGGAACACGAACTTCCCGACCCGCTCACCCTCCTCGAAGTCCTGACGGACGCCTGCGCGCGCTACGCCAAGGACGACTCGGAGCAGTTGGCCGCCTGGCCCCACCGCGGCTGAACCGCGGGGGTTCCACGGCTATTCGCCCTTGGCGCCCGTCAGTCCCTGAACCCGGCTCAGGAACTCCACCTTGTGCTCGGACGCGCCCTTCGCAGGGTCGAGGACAGCCTGGTTGGAGACGAACTCCAGCGTCAGGGACTGCTTGACCTCACCGGTGAGCAGGGCCCGGATGTTCTGGTCGGAGATCTTCAGGTCGACGCCCTGCGCGGCGGTCTGCTTCTCGAAGTGCCGGGTGCTGAAGAACACCAGCGCCCCGCCGTCCTTGGTGCGCAGCCCGACCGGGGCGTAGTCGCCGGAGGTCAGCGGCTCGTCGACGTACTGCCTGACGAGTCCGGGCCTGTTCGTGTTCTTCTTGCGCAGCGCGCGCCAGTCCGAGGTGTGCGTACCGGGCGCGAAGTCGTCGCCGCCGTCCTGCAGGTAGTTCGCGTACGACTTGCTCAACTGCTCGGGCGCCACGGCGAGTTCGGCGTCGTCCGCCGTGACCGGCTGGGCCCAGCCGTCCTTGTCCTTCGTGAACTCCGGTACGTCGTCGGCGGCGAGGATCGTCAGGTACGAGGCCTGCCACAGTCCGTCGGCGCCGGAGCGGGTGAAGACCAGCAGCCAACGGGAGCCCGCGGAACCCTTGTTGGCGTCGGCGTCGGCGACGAACCAGCGCGGCCAGCCGGCCTTCTCGGGTATGACGAACTTCGCGTCGGTCAGCTTCAGCGGGGCGTGGGCCGTGTTGCCGCCCGGGCTGTTCCGGTGCCCGGCCTTCAGCTTCGCGCCGTCGATGTCGGCGAGAGGTCCGGTGACCCGGTCCGCGTCCAGGGACTCGTCGTACGCCTTGTCGGCCTTGTTGTACGCGGCGGTGAAGTCCTTCAGCGCGCGGGCGGCATCGGCCCGGGTCGCCGCGGGCACCACCTCCCGCTCCCCGTGCACCACGACACACCCGCTCGCCGTCAAGGACAGTGCGGCCAGCGCACCCGCCGTCGACACGAACCGGTTGAGGTCACGAAGCCTTGGTGGCCTGCGATCCCCGTGATCCCTGCGCTCCCTGCTCATCAGGTCCCTTCACCTTCCCCTTCCCGGAGGCGAACCCTACCGGGGCGAAGAAGATCGCGAGCGTCGGGACCAGGTACAGCGCCCACACCGTGACCTGGAGGACGGTCGGGTCGGGCTGGAAGTTGAAGACACCCTTGAGCAGGGTGCCGTACCAACTCGACGGATCGACGGTGCTGCTGATGTCGAAGGCCAGGTTCCTGATGCCGGGGATCCAGTTGGCCTCCTGGAGGTCGTGGACGCCGTACGCGAGCACGCCCGCCGCGACCACCACCAGCATGCCGCCGGTCCAGGTGAAGAACTTGGCCAGGTTGATCTTCAGGGCGCCGCGGTAGAAGAGCCAGCCGAGCACGACCGCGGTGGCCAGGCCCAGCGCGACGCCGATCAGCGGGCGGGGCGTGCCGTCGCTCGCCGCGTGCACCGACGCCCACACGAACAGCGCGGTCTCCAGGCCCTCACGGCCGACCGCCAGGAACGCGGTCGCCACCAGCGCGCCCGTGCCCATCGCGAGGGCCGCGTCCAGCTTGCCGTGCAGCTCCTTCTTCAGGTGCCGGGCCGTACGCCGCATCCAGAAGACCATCCACGTCACCAGGCCCACGGCGACGATCGACAGCGAACCGCCGAGCGCCTCCTGCGCCTCGAACGTCATCTCCTGGGAGCCGAACTCCAGCGCGCAGCCGAAGCCGAGGGCCAGCGCGATCGCGACACCGATGCCGATCCAGATCGGCTTCAGGGCGTCCCGGCGGCCGGTCTTCACCAGGTACGCGATCAGGATGCAGACGACGAGGCTGGCTTCCAGGCCCTCGCGCAGGCCGATCAGGTAGTTGCCGAACACGGGCTACGCCTCCTTGGAGAACAGCGCGCGGCCCCACCAGTCGTCCTTGTCGCGGACGCCTGGCGGAACGGCGAAGACCGCCGAACTCACGTGCTGGATGTACTCGTTGAGGGCGTCGGTACGCGACAGGTTGCGCTGGACCGGAATGAACCCCTTGCGCACGTCACGCTGGTAGGCGAGGAAGAACAGGCCCGCCTCCAGCCGGCCGAGGCCGTCGGTGCCGTCGGTGAAGGAGTAGCCGCGGCGCAGGATCGTCACCCCGTGGTTGGACTCGGGGTGCGCGAGCCGGACGTGCGCGTCGGGCTTCATCGCCTTCAGGAACGGCTTGTCGTGCTCCTTGGCCTTGCCCACCGGGGCACCCTCGCCCTTGTCGCGGCCGAAGATGTCCTCCTGCTCCTGCAGCGGGGTGCGGTCCCAGGTCTCGATGTGCATCCGGATGCGGCGGGCGACCAGGTACGAACCCCCGCTCATCCAGGCCGACTTGTCCTCGACGTCCTGGCCGTCCACCCACACGAACTTCTTCAGCCGGTCCGGCTCCGTGCCCGCGATGTTGCGGGTGCCGTCCTTGAACCCCATCAGGTTGCGCGGGGTCTGCGCGTCCGGAGTCGTGGACGAGGTCTTCCCGAAGCCGAGCTGCGACCAGCGGATGGCGACCTTGCCGAAGCCGATGCGGGCGAGGTTGCGGATCGCGTGCACCGCGACCTGCGGGTCGTCCGCGCACGCCTGGACGCACAGGTCACCGTTGCTGCGCGCCTTCTCCAGCGCCTCGCCCGGGAACTTCGGCAGATCGACCAGGGCCTCAGGGCGCCGGTCCGCCAGGTCGAACTTCTCGAACAGGGACGGTCCGAAGCCGATCGTCAGCGTGAGGCGCGACGGCTTGAGGCCCAGTGCCTCACCGGTGTCGTCCGGCGGCGCCTCGGCCAGACCGCCGTAGGCGCCCTCGCCGACCGCGTGCCCCGCGGTCATCCGCCGGGCGGCCTCGGTCCAGTCCTTCAGCATCTGCACGAACTCGGCGCGGTCGTCCGTCTGCACGTCGAACGCGGCGAAGTGCAGCCGGTCCTGCACCGGCGTGGCGATGCCCGCCTGGTGCGTGCCGTGGAAGGCGACCGCGGCACCGGTGTCGGCACCGGCCGGGTCCACGTCGTCGCCGGCGCGCGTCATCGCGACCGCGCCTCCGGCTGCGGCGGCGCCGAGCGCGAGGCCCGCACCGCCCCAGCCGATCAGCGAGCGCCGGGAGGGCTGCTTGCCGGCCGCTTCCGCGGTGGTGGCGTCCTGGGTGTCGGTGGTGTCCGTCATGGTGTCGTCCCCTACTTCACGACGGCGGCGGCGAGCTTGGACAGGGGCTCCGCGAGCGCGTTGACCGCGTCCGAGAGCTCCTTGCGCTGCTCCTTGGTGACCTTGTCGTACGACACGAAGTCGTAGGAGGTCTTGTCCGTGCGGTACTTGTCGAGCAGCGTGTTCAGCGTGGTGAACTGCTTGTCCAGCTCGGTGGTCAGCGCCTTGTCGTTCTCCTGCGCGACCGGCTTCAGCAGGTCGTAGGCCTTCTGCGCGCCCTCGACGTTCGCCTTGAAGTCCACCAGGTCGGTGTGCGAGAAGGTCTCCTCCTCACCGGTGACCTTGCCGGTGGCGACCTCGTCGAGGAGCTCCTTGGCGCCGTTGGCCATGGAGGTCGGGGTGATCTCGGCCTTGCCGACCCGCTGCTGCCAGTTCTTGAGGTCGCTGACCAGCTGGTCGCCGATGGCCTTCTGCTCGGCGCCGAGCTTCTTGTCCTTCCAGAGGGCCTTCTCCAGCACGTGCCAGCCGGTCCACTTCTGGCCGGCCTCCACGTCGGCCTCGCGGAGGTCGACCTTCGGGTCGATGGTGCCGAAGGACTCGGCGACCGGCTCGGTGCGCTCCCAGCCGATGCGCGAGGTGGCGTAGGCCTTCTTCGCGGCCTCCAGGTCGCCGGCCTTGACCGACTTCACGAAGGCCTCGACCTTGGGCAGCGTCTCGTCGGCCTGCTCCTGCGCGTACTCGCGGTAGGTGGCGACGGCCTTGTCCAGGCGCGGGTCCCGCTTGGCGACCTTGCCGCCGCCGGTGACGGTGAGCTTCTGCCGTACGCCGTGGCCCTTCATGCCCGGACGGCAGGCGATCTCGTAGGCGCCCGCCTTCACCTCGGCGGTCAGCGTGTACTTCGTGCCGGGGCCGATGTTCTCCTTCTCGGAGACGATCCGGTCGTCCGGGAAGAGGATCTCGACCTCGGTGGCCTTCGAGCCCGTGTTCTCGATCTTCAGCGTGACCTGGCCGGCCGGGACCGACTTGCTGGAGGTGGTGCACTTGGAGTCGGCGGCGGTCACCTGAATCGCGTCGCCGTCCTTCGCGGTGCTCTTCTCGGTGCAGCCCGTGACGGCGGTCAGGGCTGCCGCGGTGGCGACGGCGGTGACGACGGAGAGTCGGACGGCTCGCATGCAAGCTCCAAGAAGAAGGCGGACTCTGCGCGCGGAACGGCCCGCGCTCATGTGGTGAGGCTGGCCTAACTTATCTGAGGCTTGCCTGAGTGATACCCACGCATACGGTGATTCAGCTCTCATGGACGGTGTACGGGCACGGCCTGATCACGGCGGCCAAAAACAGACCCCATGGAATGGTCAAGTGGAGGTCAAGAGCCCTGTTCCGGCCCGGCTGCCCCGCGCCCGCGACATGACCGGCGCACGGGATCGCCACTCGGGCGCGCACCCTCCCTGCTGTGCGCCCCCTGGTGTGCGGAGTAATGCGCTGGAGGGCGGACCGCCCCGTCCCGGACACTGTCCGTCATGGGCATGAAGAGGGAACCGCTCGCGGGGGACGGCCTGGTCCTTGAGGTCTCCGACCGTCCCGGACCGCCGCCGCTGCGCTTCGAGGCGGCACGCGGGGGCCGCCTGTTGCTGCGGCAGGGGGGCCGGCCGGTACTGCTGGGCCGGATGCGCGGCGAGAGCTGCTGCCGGGACCTCTTTCTGCACCGGCTCGGCGGCTTCCGCTCACCACTGCCGCCGCTGCGGTCCGCGGCCATGCGCTCACCGGTCGACTGGCTGCACCGTTACACGCGCCTGCTGGAGGACGCCGAGGAGGGCCCGCTGGACGAGGGGCGCTGGCACCTTGCACGGCGGACCGTCTTCGAGCCGGGCATCTGGACCGAGGATCTCGTACGGGACTGGCCGGGCGCACGGCTCGAACTGCTCTGCGGAGGCGGCTGGCACGGCATCGTCCCCCTGCGCCCGTTCTCCGCGCCCGACGCCCCGCGCGTGAAGGCGTACCGCAAG
This sequence comes from Streptomyces sp. NPDC005485, assembly GCF_040606085.1. Lineage (NCBI taxonomy): Bacteria > Bacillati > Actinomycetota > Actinomycetes > Kitasatosporales > Streptomycetaceae > Streptomyces > Streptomyces sp. NPDC005485. Next base: position 12,713 of record NZ_JBEXDZ010000199.1, read on the forward strand.
CACGCGCGCGACGGCACCCTGGCGCCCGTACTCCTGTGGTGGGTGTCCTTCCTCGACGGATGGCTGATCCTCGACGGCCACGACCGGGCGGTGGCGGCCCTGGCGGAAGGCGGGAATCCGGCCTGTGTGGTGCTGGCCCGGGCGATGCCGGACGAGAAGTGGCGACGGCTGGCCGAGCAGATGACTTCCGGTCACGAGCAGCACATGGCGCGGCTGGCCGCCCTCCCGGACACCCCGGGCATCGCACGTCAACGGACCGCTCTGGAGCGGGGGTTCGGTGACGCCGTCGCCGAGGTCTCCTACGACCACGACGCCACCCGCACCTGGCCCCTCCCCGGCGCCCCCGTGACCTGGGACGCGCTCGCGGCCGAGGTGATGTTTGAATGCCGGAGTGACTGACTACGACGTGCTGCGGGTCTTCTGCGGACCCGGTGGCGGATACGGCAACGAACTCGGCGTCGTCCGCGAGGGATCCGTACTCCCGGACCGCGACGACCGGCAGGCCCTCGCGGCCAAACTCGGGTTCAGCGAGACCGTGTTCGTCGACGACCCCGAGCGCGGCGTCATCGACATCTACACCCCCAGCGTCCGGCTGCCGTTCGCCGGATACCCCTGCGTCGGCGCGGCCTGGCTGCTCGACGTCCCCGAACTCGTCACGCTCGCCGGGGTGGTCGGCGCCCGACTGGACGGCGAGTTCAGCTGGATCGAGGCCCGCCCGGAGTGGCCGGAGCCGCGCACCCTGCGCCAGTACGCCACGGCCGCCGAGGTCGACGCCCTGACCGTGCCGCCCGCCGGGGAGTGGATCTACGCCTGGGCCTGGGAGGACGAGGCGGCGGGCCGCGTCCGTGCCCGCGGCTTCCCCGGCCGGGGCGACGGCGTCGAGGAGGACGAGGCGACAGGCGCGGCGGCCCTGCAGCTGACGGCGCAACTGGGCCGTGCGCTCAACATCATCCAGGGCAGGGGCTCACAGCTGCTCACGGCGCCGCAGCCGGAGGGGTGGGTGGAGGTCGGGGGGCGGGTTTTCCTGGAGCGTTAGAGGGGGCGGTCGCAGCCCGTCCTGAGGACGAGGCCGTTCAGGCCGATACGGGGGTCCGGGGGCGGAGCCCCCAGGAGGGGGCTCACGCAGACAGCGGGAACTCTTCCCCCAACGCCCCGAACACCGCGGTGTTCAGCAAGAAAGCGCGCCGGCACTCGGCGACCACCCGCTGCCTCTCCAGGTCGTCCACACCCAGCCGGTCCAGCGCCTCGCGATAACCCCGCTTGAACGCGGCCGGGTTGGCGATCCCCTCGAAGACGTAGAACCGCACCCCGTCGCCCTTGCGCGCGAAGCCCCACGTCCGCTCGGCCCTGCCGCGGATGATCTGCCCGCCGGAGAGGTCCCCGAGGTAGCGGGTGTAGTGGTGGGCCACATAGCCCCCGGGCCAGGTCCGGGCGCACTCGGCGACCCGGGCCGCGTACGCCTGGGTGGCCGGCAGCGCGGCGAGCGTCCCGCGCCACTCCGCGCCCCGCAGATGCGCGAGGTCACGCTCCAGCGCGGGGAGCCGCAGCAGCTCCGGCCGGATGAAGGGCCCCGCCACCGGGTCGCCGGCCAGCTCCCGCGCGCCGTCCTCCAGGGCCCGGTACACGAACCACAGCTGCTCGGTGTAGCGCGCGTACGCGTCCACTCCCAGTCGGCCGCCCAGCAGGTCGCCCATGAACGTCGACGTCTCCGCCTCGGTGTGCTGCTGGTGGGAGGCGGTGCGGATGAGGGTCGAGAAGGGCGTGCCCGACGCGTTCATGGTGGACCTCCGGGGCCTGAGCCGACCACTTCCCGACATCCTGTCGGTAAAAACGTACCCCGGATCCCGACCGCGGCCACCTGGACGGGCCGACGAAAAAGCCCGCCCCGGGACGGGGGCGGGCTTTCTGTTTCCGGGATTCCGGGTTCCTGGGGCGCTACGGCAGGGTGAGGACCTCGGCCCCGCTCTCGGTGACGACCAGCGTGTGCTCGAACTGGGCCGTCCGCTTCCGGTCCTTCGTCACGACAGTCCAGCCGTCGTCCCACATGTCGTAGTCGTGGGTGCCGAGCGTGAGCATGGGCTCGATCGTGAACGTCATCCCGGGCTGGATGACGGTGGTCGCGTGCGGGCTGTCGTAGTGCGGAACGATCAGCCCGGAGTGGAACGAGGAGTTGATCCCGTGCCCGGTGAAGTCCCGCACCACGCCGTAGCCGAACCGCTTCGCGTACGACTCGATGACGCGGCCGATGATGTTGATCTGGCGGCCCGGCCTGACGGCCTTGATGGCGCGCGCGAGCGACTCGCGGGTGCGCTCGACGAGCAGCCTCGACTCCTCGTCGACGTCGCCGACCAGGTACGTCGCGTTGTTGTCGCCGTGCACGCCGCCGATGTACGCCGTCACGTCGAGGTTGATGATGTCGCCGTCCCGCAGCACCGTGGAGTCCGGGATGCCGTGGCAGATCACCTCGTTGACGGAGGTGCACAGCGACTTGGGGAAGCCGCGGTAACCGAGCGTCGACGGGTAGGCGCCGTGGTCGCACATGTACGCGTGCGCGACCCGGTCCAGCTCATCCGTGGTGACGCCGGGCGCGATCAGCTTCGCGGCCTCGGCCATCGCCTGCGCGGCGATGCGCCCCGCGATCCGCATCGCCTCGATCGTCTCCGGGGTCTGCACCTCGGGGCCGGTGTACGGCGTGGGAGCGGGCTTGCCCACGTACTCGGGGCGCCTGATGTTTCCCGGCACGGGACGGGTGGGAGAGAGCTCCCCTGGTACGAGCAGCGACTGGCCAGACATGCCAGCGAGTCTAACCAGCGGCCATGGGGGACCATGTCCGTGGCGAAAGGAGCCGTACATGGCCCTCTTCAAGAAGCGGACCGTCGGGAAGCCCGGCGAGTGGTACTACTGCCTGGAGCACAAGAAGGTCGAGGAAGGCCCCGAGTGCCCGGGCAAGGACCGCTTCGGGCCCTACGCCTCCCGCGCGGAGGCCGAACACGCGATGGAGACCGCCCGGGAGCGGAACCTCGAATGGGAGAACGACCCCAAGTGGCACGACGCCACGGCACAGGGCCCGGACGACGAGGGCTGAGGCGACGGTGACGGCGGCGGC
>NZ_JBEXDZ010000200.1:0-15683 GCF_040606085.1 Streptomyces sp. NPDC005485
CGGCCAGTCCGCGTCGGCGTGCAGCGGGGTCCACATGGTGCGCAGCGGCATGACGGTGAGGAGTGCCCAGAGCGCGGCGGCACCCTCAAGGAGGGCCTTCGAGCGCGCTTCGATGGTTGCGTCACGGGCAGCCAGGCCCGCGGTGACGTCGTCCCGGCGACGTGCGCCGCGCAGGTCCGGCATGAGGGCCGACAGCGCAGGGATCCGGTATCCGGCGAGGCGGAGTTGATGGACGATCCGTGCGTCGCACACGTCGTCGGGCGAGTATCTGCGCGCTTCTCGTGCAGCGCCACGCGCGGGTGTCACCAGTCCCTCGGCATCCCAGTGCCGCAAGGTCGAGGGACGAACGCCGAGCGCGTCGGCCAGTTCGGAGATGCTCATGGCGTCGGACGGCTGTGCGTCGCCGATCGGTTCCAGGGCGATCGCGCGGGCCGCCTCTTTGGCCAGCTCAAGGTCGCGGCGCTCCTTGTCGAGCCGAGCGTGTGCCGCGTCCAGAAGGGCGAACAGGCCCGCGGCCGGGTGCGCGTGCGCTGCTCGCACGAGGTTCCTGCCCTCGACCGGCCCGGTGCCGGCCGCCAGGGCCCGATAGGCCAGCGCGGACCGCACATGGGACTCGTCGTAGATCCGGTAGCCGGCGGCGGTGCGCGCTGCCGGCGGCAGCACTCCGTCGCGCTCGAGGTTGCGCACCTGCTGGACGGAGCACCCTGCACGTCGCGCGACGTCGACGGTCCTGAGCCGGTGCGAGTTGCGACTTTCCAACAGGTCACCTCGTGTTTTCGGGCCGAAGTCTCCACTATCACTTCAATGGAACGCTAGAGCACATGAGCATCGACGAGATCATCGAGTTCCTTGAGGCCCAGGGCGGAGTACTGACTCACAAACCGGAGCCCGGCGACGGTTCACCCGAGATCGCATGGGGGGACGTGTTCTTCTTCTACGCACCAAACGGCACGGTCCCGAGCACGGCTCAGCCCTTCGCCACCGTCGTGACCAAGGACTACCCCGACGACCGTGGGTCACGTCTGTCCCGGCCCGGCGCCTTCCGCCTGAATGCCAACGCGGGCAGGGCCGCCTTCGCCCGGTGGACAGGGCACGATCCCCAGGAGTCCGCGCCGAGCGGCGTCGACCCGAGCCTGCCCGACACGGTGATGGCGCACCCCGTGTACGGGAACCTCGGCTGGCTGGCCGTGGTGAACCCGGGCCCGCGCAGCGAACAGCCGGTCCGCGAGCTTCTGCGCACGGCCCACGACCTCGCCCGCGGGCGTCACCGGCGCCGCGAGGAATCGCGCTCGCGCTGATCGGTGGCCTCTCGCGTGGAATTCCCCACGCCCCGCCCGGCACCCGCTGTTACCGTCCCCCGGATGTACTCCCTCCACGAACCCGCCCTGTTCACCCGCCTGCGCGATGCCCAGCGCATCCTTGTCGCCGGCGCCGGCGGCGGCTTCGACGTCTATGCCGGACTTCCCCTGGCGTTCGCGCTGCGCGCCGCGGGCAAGGACGTTCATCTGGCCAACCTCTCGTTCGCCGATCTGGGCGGCCTGGACCTCGACGTCTGGGTGGACCGGGACATCGCCGCTATCCGCCCGGACACCACCGCACGAGGTGACTACTTTCCCGAACGCACCCTGGCGCGGTGGCTCGAACTGCAGGGCCTGCCGTCGACCGTGTACGCCCTCGACCGCACCGGGGTGCAGCCGCTGCGTGCCGCCTACCGGGCGCTGATCGAGCACCTCGGCGGAGTCGACGCCATCGTGCTGGTGGACGGCGGGACCGACATTCTGATGCGCGGCGACGAGCATGGTCTCGGCACTCCCGAGGAGGACATGGCCAGTCTCGCCGCCGTCAACGGGCTGCACGACGTGCCGCACCGGCTCGTGGCCTGCATCGGCTTCGGTGTGGACGCCTACCACGGCGTCAACCACGCGCTGGTGCTGGAGAACCTGGCGGCGCTGGAACGCGACGGCGCCGGTCTCGGGGCGTTCTCGGTGCACCGCGACAGCCGCGAGGGCGCCCTCTATCTCGACGCCGTCGCGCACGCGCAGGCGTCCACGCCGGAGTTCCCGAGCATCGTCAACGGTTCCATCGCCGCCGCCGTGGGCGGTGGGTTCGGTGATGTCCGGTTCACCGAGCGCACGAAGGGCGGTGAACTGTTCATCAACCCGCTGATGTCGCTGTACTTCTGCGTGGAAGCCGTCGGTCTGGCGCGTCGCAATCTCTATCTCGACCGGCTGGAGCAGACCTACCTCACCCGTCAGATCAGCTCCGCCATCGAGCGGTTCCGTGACGAGCTGCCGCGCCAGCGGCAGCCTCGCGCCTTCCCGCACTGAGTGTCGGGCAGCGGTTCAGCCGACGGTCATCCGGTCGGGCTCGGTCGCCGGTGCGTCCGTGTCGTGCCGGGGTCCTTGCCGGTGTGCGGATCGGCCCGGGCGTACAGGCCACCAGATGCCGCGGCCGAGGAGGGCGGCCAGTGCGGGCACCAGGGCTATGGACAGGACGAAAGCGGAGAGCAGGATGCCAAGGGCCGTCGCGAAGCCGATCTGCTGGGTCGCCGGGGCCGGGTTGACGGCGAGGCTGCCGAAGGAGCCCGCGAGAACGAGTCCGGCCGTGGCGATGGCCGGTGCGGTGTGCCGTACGGCGCGGGCGACGGCCGCCCGGGCCGGCCCCGGCCGCTCCATCTCCTCCCGGATACGGTCGCTGATCAGGATGTTGTAGTCGGTGCCCAGGGCTACGACGAACAGGAACAGGACCAGCGGCAGGGTGAAGCTGACGCCCGGCTTGCCCTGGACGTGCTGGAACACGAGGGCGGAGGCGCCCAGGGTGGCGGCGAATCCGAGTCCGACGGAGATCATGAGGATCACCGGCGCGAGCAGACTGCGCAGCAGCATGAACAGGATCAGGGCGACCAGGGCTGCCGCTACCGGAAACACGATCTTCAGGTCGTGGTCGACGGCATCGGCGACATCCGTGAAGATCGCCGCAGTGCCACCCACATGAGCCTGTGTGCCGTCCGGCGTATGCGCGGTGACGGTGCTGCGGACAGGTCCGGAGACGAGGTCGCGGGCCTTCTGGGACTGCGGATCGACGGTCAGGTACAGGTCGATCCGCGCCGCCGTGCGGTCCTGGGCGAAGGAGGTTCCGCCCACCTTTCCGACGCCCTTGACCTGACCGAGCGCGTGGGACAGTGCCCCGAGCCCGCTGCGGGTGAGGGTCCCGCCGTTGTCGGCGGTGACGTAGACGGTCGTGGGGTCCGAGACCCCGGCGGGCAGCGCGCGGGAGATCTCGGCGGCGGTCGTCGCGGCCGCGGTGTCGCCGGGGGTGCCCGACTGGCCGTAGTCCATCCGCATCCCGACCGTTCCCGCGGCGAGGGCACCAAGGAGGGCCACGGAGGCGAGTACGAGGACCAGCGGGCGTCGCGCGACCAGGGCGCCGAAGCGCCCGGCGGAGCCCTCGTGGGGCGCGCGCTTCAGAGCGCGCGAGGGCCAGAACATCCTGCGCCCGGCGGCCGCGAGCAGGGCCGGCATGAGGGTGAGGCTGGCCAGCAGCATGACCAGGACGGCTATGGCGATGGCCGGGCCGAGTACACGGAACTGTCCGAAGGACGCCACACCGAGCGTGGCGAAGGCGGCGACGATGGTCAGCGCCGCCGAGGTGATCGCGGTGCCCACCCGGCCGGTGACTTCGGCGGCCACGGCACGGTGGTGCTGTTCGGGTCGCGCCCGCAACTGCTCACGGAAGCGGAACAGGAGAAACAGGAAGTAGTCGATTCCGATGCCGAGCAGCACGACGTTGATCAGTTGTGGGGTGGAGGTGTCGAGCTTGATTCCGGTGAGTGCCGCGGCGCCGACCACGGTGCCGGCGGCCGCGCCGCCGGTGATCACGACGGCGAGCAGGGGCAGGATCGCCGCCAGGACGCTGCGGAAGACCAGCACGTTGAGCAGCAGGATGAGCCCGAAGGTGAGGATGCCGGCGATGGTCGAGGTGGTCTTCTCGGCGTCGGCGGTGTCGACGCTGTCGGCGAGGCCTCCGGTGAATCCGGTGCGCATGCCCAGGTCGGCGAATTCCGTCGTGGCGTCCTTTCGGAGTTCGCGGAAGACGCTCTCGAGTCCGGGATCCGTGGAATTGCCGGTCAGGGCGACGGTCAGCAGCTCGAAGCTCCGGTCGGGTGCCACCATGGCGGGGTTGATCCGAGGGGTCTGCGAGTAGTCCTTCTGCAGGATCGCCGGTCCGTCGTCGGACTTGGGCATGGTGACTCGCCGCCGGCCGAGTTCCTTGGCCTCGGCTCCGATGCGCCGCTGGTCGGCGGCGGTGAGCGGCTTGCCGTCGGACCGGGCCACCAACAGGGTCACGGCGTTGGCGTCGGGCTTGACCCCGAACTTCTCCTCGGCGATCTTCAGGGCGGCGGCCGAGTCGTACTTCGCGGGCAGGAAGTCCCCGGTCTGCGTTTCGGTGACTCGGTAGATGAGGGCCTGGCCCACCATGGTCAGGAAAATCCCCAGGACCGCCCAGACGGCGATCACCTTCCACGGATTTCTGGTCGAGAATCCGGTCAGGGCGCGGATCACGTTGTCCTCCCGCTTTGGTCTTTCGCCGGGGTTTCCCGGCCGGGCTCCAGCTCATCAGCGGGAAAGAGGAGGATCGTCCGAGCGCAGAACGAGAATGGACCCGGGAGCGGGGTCCGCCGTTCGTCGCCGACCAGGACCAGGGTCCTGGTCGCAAGGTCGGTCTCAGGGCCCTGTTCAGGCGGCTGCGCGCTGCCAGAATGGATCAAGAACGATCACTGTCACGGCGTACCGGCGAAGGCCCGGCGTCGAGGAGGACCACCATGCCGACGTACCGCCACCTCGTGCCGCGTGCCCTGGGCGACCGCACGCTGCCGTGGACGCGCGACGACGCGCTCGTCGCCGTCGGGGCGGCCGCCGTGGACCTGCTCGGCTACCTCATCGGCAGCCAGACCGACGGCATCACGGTCACCGTGCCCGGAGTCGCCCTGGTCGTGGGGACGGCGATGCCGCTGCTCTTCAGACGCCGCGACCCGCTTCTCGCGTTCGCGGCGGTCCTGGTGCTCAGCGGGACGCTGAACCTCACCGTCCAGACGCCGCAGAACTTCGGCGGCGCCGTCGTGGTCGGCCTGTACTCGGTCGCGCGGGCCCGCGGCCTCCTGGTGACCGTGCCGGCAGCGGTGGCGGCAGCGGGCGTACCGCTGCTGGGGCACGCCGCCGGTCCGTACCCGCTGCGCTGGAACATCGTGGGCAATGTGGCGGCGGCCGCGCTCGTCGTCGGCGCCGCCGTCGTGATCAACCGCTGGCAGCAGGACGTGGAAGCCAAGCGCAGGCTGCTGGCCGAGCGCGCGGTGGCCGAGGAACGCCGCCGTATCGCCCGGGAGTTGCACGACATCGTCTCCCACCACATCACCACCATGCAGCTGATGGCCGGTGGCGCCCGGGCCAACCTCGCCCATGACACCGACGTGGTCCGCGACGCCCTGGTGACCCTGGAGAACTCCGGACGCATGGCGCTGCGGGAGATGCGGCAACTCCTCGACGTCCTGCGTGCCGACGACGAACCCGACGAGGCACCGCCTGCTCCCCAGCCCGGTGCCGCCGACCTGGACCGCATCGTCGCCGAGTCCTGCCGGGCGGGCCTGCCCACCGAGTTCACCGTGCACGGCCGGGAGCGCCCGCTGCCACCGACCATCGGCCTCACCGTGTTCCGGATCGTGCAGGAGGCCCTCACCAACGCCCGCAAGCACGCGGGCCAGGCACGGGCCCAGGTGCACCTGACGTACGGCCCGGACCGGCTCGTCGTGGCCGTACGGGACGACGGCTCAGGCTCCTCGGCAGGTGCGGGAGGCGGCGGGCCGAACCGCTCGGGCCGGAGCGGATACGGTCTGATCGGCATGCACGAACGCGTCACGCTGCACGGCGGTTCCCTGTCCACCGGTCCGCTCGACGGCGGCGGGTTCGAAGTGCGGGCCGGCCTGCCGCTGGCGCCGTACGAGCAATCGCCGCAGGCGGAAGAGGGCGCGGCCGAGGGAGAGGATCTGCCGCGATGAGCGAACCCGTGGAGACGACCCGTGTACTGATCGCGGACGACCAGCCGCTGGTACGGCGCGGACTGGCCCTGATCCTCGGCCCCGACCCGTCGTTCCAGGTCGTCGGCGAGGCCGACAACGGTGAGCAGGCCGTCGCCCTCGCGCACCGGCTGCGGCCCGATGTCGTCGTGATGGACATCCGCATGCCGGTCCTCGACGGGGTCAGGGCGACGGAGGAACTCGCGCGAGCCCTGCCCGAGTGCCGGGTCCTCGCTCTCAGTACCTTCGACATGGACGAGTACGTGGTCGCCGCCCTGCGCGCGGGCGCCTACGGGTTCCTGCCCAAGGACAGCTCTCCCGAGGATCTGGTCGCGGCGATACACACCGTCCGCAGTGGTGAGGCCGCGGTGGCCCCGCGCCTGCTCACCCGGCTGATCTCCGCGTACGTCAGGGCTCCCCGCCCTCCGCAGCGTCCCCCCGTGGACCTGGGCGAACTCACACCCCGCGAGGTCGAGGTGTGGCGGCTCATCGCGACCGGGCTCGACAACAACGAGATCGCCCGGGCCCTGGACATCAGCGTCTCCACGGTGAAGAACTACATCACCAGCATCTTCGGGAAACTCGACGTCCGCGACCGTGCGCAGGCGGTGATCGCCGCGTACGAGTCCGGCCTGGTCGAGGCCGAGCACCGCACGACGGGCGAGAGCGCCGCCGGGGACGGCCGAGCACGGTGAGGAAGGTCAGCCGCAGTTGCGGACGTCGTACACCCAGTACCAAGGAGCGCTGATGTCCTCCTCGTAGGCGCCTCCGTCGTGCCACCCGACATGGCCCTGCTTGTCCTTGAACTGGGAGACCGTGCCCGCGGTCTGGTTGTTGACCCAGGATCCGTCGTTCGACCAGGGGATGGGGTAGTCGTCGCAGACGTACATGTCGATGCGGTCGCCGCGGAAGATCGTGTCCGAGAAGGCGCACATGTACTTGTAGTCGCACCGGTCCCGTCCGGACACGGCGCCGGAGGCCGGGGACCCGGAGAGGTCACGGGCCGCCTTCTCCCCCGGCAGCCGCACGGTGACGGACGACCGGCCGCCCAGGTCGATCCTGTTGGCGGCGACCTGGGTGCCGCCCATCTCGGCGAGGTACCGGTCGACGCGGTTCTGCAGGGTCACGGCCTCGGCGCCAGTGAGACCCGCTGCTCGTGCCTGCGCCGCGAAACCCGGTCCGCCCTCGGCGGCGCCGGCCTGTCCCGTACTCGCCGCGAGAACGACGAACGTCGCCGCCGATGCGGCCAGGGCACGCCCGAGCCGGGCGAATCTCCTCGTGCGACCTTCCACCATGCGCGTTGCCTCTCCTCGTGAGCCGAGCCGGTCACGTCCGGCTGGACCCGATCAGCGTCGGCCGAGCCGATCGGGCGGGCAACACGTTTCGAAGCTGGTGGAAGTGGACGCGGGCCTACGGCGCCTGGTGCCGCTCCTTGGACGCGCGGTGTCTGGTTCTGGCCGAACTGGGAGTATGGAGGCTGCCGCGACGCGGCGGCCTTACAGTTGAGGTCAGGCATCAGTCCGGAGGAGAAGCACCGCTCGTGCACGACGCACCGATCTACGCCCAGCTGATATCCGAACGCGGCGACATCCCGCTGCAGGTTCGCAACGAAGCCCGTCGACTCCAGCGCGAACTCGACTGGGTCCTCAACTGGGGCCCCGCGCCCGGGGGTCTGCTGCCTCAGCAGCCCGCCGCTCCGGCTCCGAGCTCCCCTCAACTGCAACTCGGAGCCGGCACCACCGACTGGTTCGCCTGACGCGGCCCGGCGAGCCTCAACTGCCGTACCGCAGGGGCTTTTCCGCCCCTGCCGCGGCCGTTCAGGCAAGCCGTGCCGACGATGCGGCCTAGTCGATGCCGACGGGTCCGTCGCCCGGCTTCCTCTCGTCGGCGCCCTTGTCCGACTCGGGTGTCCGCAGGTAACCCTGCAGCTCCAGCAGGCCGTTGGTCTTCTCAGGGCGGTTTTCGGAGTTCTGGCCGTCGAGGTTCTGCCGGACCGAGTCCAGGATCGTCAGGCCCTGGGCGACCAGGCCGGCCGCGATCTCCCCAAGGCCGTCCGCACCGTTCAGGACGTTGACGTTGGCGCCGGCGAGTCCGCCCGCGGCCTCCTTCACGATCAGCGGAAGCTGGTCGATCAGCATCCGGTCAAGGGCGACACGGTCGTACGAAGCCGCCGCCTCCGCCTGGATCTTCATCCGCTCGGCCTCGGCGACGGCGAGCAGCTTGATCCGCTCGGCCTCCGCCTCGGCGGGCTTCACGATCTCGGCCACCAGCTCCTGCTGACGCAGCTTGGCCGCGCGCTGGGCCAGTTCGGTCTGAGCGGCGAGCACCTCCTGCTGGGCGTGCGCCTGGGCGAGCGGTCCGGCCTGGGCGGCCTGCGCCTGCGCGCGGTCCACCTCGGCCGAGTACTCCGCCTTCACGATCGCGGTCTGGCGCGCGTACTCGGCCTGGTTGCGCGCCGCCACCTGCTCGGCCTCGACCGACGCCTGGGTGGCCTGCGCCTGGGCGATCTGGGCCTGCCGCTGGATGGCCGCCTTGTGCGGTGCGGACATGGCGTCGATGTAGCCGGTGTCGCCGTCATCGATGGACTGGATCTGCAGCGAGTCCACGATCAGGCCGATCTTGGCCATCTCCATCTTGGACGTGTCCAGGACCTCGGCGGCGAGCTTCTGCCGCTCGGTGACGATCTCCTCGACGGTCATCGAGCCGATGATGGCGCGCAGATGGCCGGCGAAGATGCGGCCGGTCAGCACGGACATCTGGTCCTGGTCGGAGAGGAACCGCTGTCCGGCGTTGATGATGCTCTCGGTGTCGTTGCCGACCTTGAACGCGATCACGGCACGAACGTGCAGTGAGATGCCCTGCTTGGTGACACACGTTTCCGTCACTTCGGACTCGCACATCGACAGGGTGAGAAAGCGGGTCTTGCGGAAGATCGGAAGCACGAACTTTCCGTGCCCCGTCACCACTCGGAACGGCGCGCCCCCCAGTCCCCGCCTGCCACCCGAGATCAGCATCGCCTCATCGGGGGCGGGAACGCGGTAACCGAACATTCTTCTACTCCTTAGCCGGCGTCGGCGTCGCCGCCCAACGCTTCCAACGGATCGGCCCACTCCATGACGTCGACTTCACGACGTCCCCGGGACTCGATCACGAGCACGGTAGCCCCTTTCGGCAGGGGTTCTTGCGACCAGGCGAGGAAGGTCTCGGATCCGCCTCGGACCCGCACCAGGATCTCGCCGGGGCCGGCCGAGCCACGCGTGCCGATGAGAAGCTCCCCTGTGCAGCCGACCACGGCCTCGTCCTGCACCACTACCGGCCGCCTCCCATCGCTCTGGTTTCTCCCTGCCGACCTTAGACCCCACGCAGGCCGGAGGCCTACGCCCAGGTTGCCTCCACCCCGCAGGACGCGCACGCGGGCCCTTCCGGTTCACCCGGTACGCACTAAGGTGTCGGGATGATCGCTGAAGAGGGCGCGCTGCCCGGTGGGGTGGTGCTGCGGCGGGCCCGGATCGAGGATGCCTGGGCGCTGAGCCGGGCCTACCGCGACAACCGTGAGCATCTGGCGCCGTGGGAGCCCCGGCGCGGCGAGCGGTTCTTCACCGAAGAGGGCCAACACGAGCGGTTGCGGGACCAGTTGAAGGAGTACGAGGGCGGGCGGCTGATGCCGTGGCTGTTCCACCTCGACGGACGCGTCGTCGGCGCTATCACCCTGTCCGGGATCGTGAAGGGGCCCTTCTGCAGCGCCTACCTGGGGTACTGGACGGCCGCGGACCGGCAGGGGCAGGGGCTCGCGGGCGCCGCGGTGCAGATCGTCAGCCGGGTCGCCCGCGAGGAACTGGGCCTGCACCGGATGGAGGCGACCACCCTTCCGGAGAACGCCGCCTCCCAACGGGTGCTGAAACGCTGCGGGTTCGAGCTCATCGGCACCGCGCCCCGCTATCTGCACATCAACGGACAGTGGCGGGACCATCGGCTGTATCAGCGGGTGCTGCACGACGATCCGCCGTACTGAGCTGTACGGCGGGTTCCGGCGCCGCGGCGCCGCGCGCGATGCGGTGGGCGACCGCGCCGGCACCGAGGAAGGCAGCTGCCAGGGCCAGCCAGCCGGGTGCACCCGCGGCCACCACACCGGCGCCGACCAGGGAGGGGCCGATCATGCCCTCGGCGGTCGGACCGAGGCTGAACGCGGCGGCGTAGCTTCCCCGTTCCTCCTCCGGTGACAGCGCGAACTGCAGGCCCCAACCGCCGGAAGCGTGCCAGATCTCCCCGAGGGTGTGCAGGACGACGGAGGCCACCATCAGGAGCGCGGCACCGGCCTGGGACGTCCACGAGGCGAGGACCAGGGTGGTGCACATGAGGGCCAGGCTGAGGCCCGCTCGGCGCAGGTGCCGGCCCGCGCCGGGCACGGTCTCGGCGCCCCTGCTGAGCGGGATCTGCAACGTGATGGCGATGACGGTGTTGACGGCGATCAGCAGCGGGGCGATCGCGGGCGGTGCCTGGGTGCGGGTGGCCAGCCACAGCGGCATGCCGACGGTCAGGGCGGACAGGTTCAGCTGAAGTATGCCGTTGCAGCAGGTCAGCGCCAGGAACCTGGCATTCTTCAGCGGCGCGAGCGGCGACGGCCCGCGGGTGCGGCGCGAGGCGGGTCCGGCGACGGTGCGGACGGCGGCGATCAGCGCGGCGGCGATCAGGAACGACACGCCGTCGCCGAGCAGCAGCATCCGGTAGCCCAGCGTCGTGCCGGTGGCGATCGCGGCGGACGCGAGCAGCGCACCGACCAGGAACCCGGTGTTCTTGGTCACCTGGACCCGTGCCATGACCCGCATCCGCCGCTCGTCGCCGAACGCCCGTGCCACGTACGCCTGAAGGGCGGGCATGCCGGCGAACTCGGCGACTCCGAGCAGCATCAGGGTGGTCAGGAACTGCCAGAAGGTGTCCACGAAGGCGAGGGCTGAGCACCACACCGCGCGCCACAGGTGCAGGGCGATCAGGGCGCGGCGTGGCCCTATCCGGTCCACGAGTTGGCCGTTGGGGACCGTCGCGAGCAGTCCGACAACGCCCATCGCGGACAGCCCGGCGCCGATCTGACCACTCGACAGGCCGGTCACCCGTGTGTAGAAGAGGGTGGCGCCGGAGATGAGGAGGCCGCTGCCGGTGGCGTCTACCGCGACGGTGAACAGCAGTCGGCGTTCCTGCGGGTCGGCACCGAAGTCCCGGATCTTCCTGGTCGCTTGTGTCCGCATCGCATGGTGTCCCGTCGGGGTCAGAGGCAGGTCTCGTGTGCCTCGGAGACGCAGGTCGGGCAGAACAGCGCGTCGCCTGCCAGCCGCGCCTGGCAGGCCGCGCAGCGCCGCACCGGCTGTACTCGCTGCACTGGTTGCACGCTGTCGCCGACTGCCTCCGCCGTGTGCTCGGCCTCGCGCAGGGCTCCCGTGCCTGCGGGTGCGTACGAGGTCCCGGGCCACGTCTGCGCCAGTACCGACCGCAGCGTGGTCTCGGCGTCTCGGACCTTGGGGTGGAGGCGGGCGTCCCGGCCCAGGCGCAGCACGGACTCGATGGCGGCCGACGGGATGCCGTCGGTGCGCCATGCGGCCCGGCAGGCGGCCCAGGAACGTTCGAGCCAGTAGATGTCCTCGGCGCGCCGGGCCATGCGCTCGCGCAGAGCCGCGGTGACGGTTCCGTCCGAGAGCGCCGCCTGGAGGATCGCCCGCAAGTGGACGGTGGACACGGTCAGTTCGCCGTGGTCGTCCTCGGGGCTGAGCGCGACGGCGACGTCGGCGTCGGAGGTCAGCGTGCCGAGCCGGAAGAGGGTGTAGATGTCGCCGATGCCGATCATGCCGAGGGGCCACAGGTCGGCGGCCCGCAGTGCGCCCATGCTGGAGCAGCCGACCACCGTCCAGCCCGCGTCGAGGAGATCGCGGCATTCGGTGGGCGTGACGGCCATGGTGGCGCCGAACAGACCGTCGATGAGGACCACGACGCCCGGCTGGCGCTGTTTGAGGGCGGTGAGGTCGCCGCGGCGCACCGGGGGCCGCAGCTCGACGGCGGCCAGCAGGGCGGGGTCCAGGGGGCGGACGGACGAGGCGCCGTAGACGACGGGCCGGTGCCCGCTAGTGGTGGGCACGGTGGCTCCTGTCGGGCTCGACGATCGAGTCGACCATGCCGGGGATCGCGACGTGGGCCACGGGCAGATCGAGTCCGGTGACGGTCAGATCGGTGTGCAGGACCTGGTCGTAGCCGCCCCGGTGGAGGTGATCGGCGACGTACTCCAGGGTGGCGCGGGTCGATCGCGGGGGCGGTGTCGGCAGGTCGCGGAAGTCGGTGACGCCGTGGGAGCGGGCTTCCAGGGCGCGCAGCACGAAGGCGGTGCGTTGTTTGGCGGGGTCGGCGCGGTAGACGGCCGCGACCCGGTCCAGGTCCTCTCGGCTGCCCTGGATGGCGGTGGCCCGGGCCTGCGCCGCCTCGGTCAGGGCGCGTTGCAGGGCGACGCCCGCGTTGATGTGCGTACCGAATCCGGAGACGGCCAGGTGGGCCTGGTGGGCGTGCGGGTCGGAGAGGAAGACGGCGAAGGTCGGCAGCACGGTGGTGTGGGTCAGGTCGATGACGAGGCTGTCCACTCCTGCGCGCGCGTACCGGGCCAGCAGGTCCCGTTCGACGGCTCCGGTGATGGTGTTCTGGTCGACCAGGTGTCCGGGTCCCCCGTGCAGGTACCGCGAGGTAGCGTCGCGTTCCACGACTTCGTAGGCCGCGTGCAGGACCGCCTCGGCGAGGGTGGCACCGGAGGCGAGTCCGGTGGTGCTGGGCCGCACGGGGCGGGCGCAGCCGGCAGGGGCCGTGTAGGGGAAGAGCACTTCGGCGGCGGGCAACAGGACGGGGTGTCCGTCCGCGCTGTCGGTGGCCTCGATCCATTCCATCGGCCCGTCGGGCAGCCGGTCCAGGCCGAGGGCGTCGGCGTCGAGGAACTCCCGCCCCTCGCACAGGAGTTGGGCGGTAGTTGCGGTCAGGGTCGGGCGGGCGATCGATCCGCAGTGCCGTTCCAAGGCTTCGAACAGCGCGGAGGCGAGCGCCTCCTGTTTTCCGCTGCCCTTGCCCTGGCAGAGGGTGATCTGGCCGGTCGCCGCATGTGGCCGGGTCACGCTGAAGACGGGGATGCCGAGGATGTCCAGAGGGGTGAGGTCGGCGACGCGGCTGATGCCGATGCGGTTCCTCAGCGGCCAGATCCGCGCGACGGCCTCGTCGACGGGTACCGAACGGTGTGAGGTGCCGCAGGAGGACATGACGGGGTCACCGGCGCGCTCACTCAGCCACGACAGGGCCGGACGGGGGCTGGTGCGGGTACGGGTCGCAGCAGGGCGGGGCGCGGGCGTCTGACGGGAGGTGGTCGGGCTAGCCACGGTCGCCTCCCTGGCCCGGGTTCGGCCGCGCCCGCGGCGCCTCCCGCGTGAGGACCAGCAGGCATCGTGCCCGCAGCGCCGTGAGGAAGGCGAGCGCGTCGTCGAGGGTCGGCCCGCCGTCCTCGACGCAGCCGGGCAGGTACGCGGACAGGGGGCGGCCCGGTGCCGCGCGCGTCAGGGCGGTGAAGCACCAACTCGGCAGCCGTACACCCGACTTGCCTTCCGCTCCCCCGGTGATGCGCAGCGAGCTGCCGTGCGCGTCGTGTTCCTGTACGAGCCGGACATCGGGGCCCAGGGCGATGCAGGAATCGACGGTGAGCGGGGCGTCGGATCCGTCGAGGCGGCGGACCAGGCGGTCGCCGAGGACCATGGCGGCGAGATGGGTGCCCAGGAGCATGTCCAGGGCCTGACGCGGGGTTTCGATCATGGGCTCGCCCCGCCGGTTCAGGGAGGTGTTGACCATGATGGGGAACCCGGTGCGTTCGCCGACCAGGTGCAGCAGGCGGTGGATGCGCGGGTTGGCGTCCCGCGAGACGGTCTGGACACGGGCGGTGCCGTCGACGTGCGTGACGGCGGCGAGCCGGTCGCGGTACTGCTCGCGGACCGGCACCACCCGCAGCATGTGCGGGGCGGGCGCGTCGAGGTCGAAGTACTCGGCGGCCACCTCCTCGGGCACCATCGGCGCGAGCGGCCGGAAGTCCTCCCGGAACTTGATGTGCGAGTTGATGAAGTCCCAGGTGCTGCGCTTGCGGGCGTCGGCGAGCACCGACCGGTTGCCCAGCGCGCGCGGCCCGAATTCGGAGCCGTCCTGGAACCATCCGACGACGTCCCCGGCGGCGATGCGGTCCGCGAGTTCCTCCAGGTCGAGGTCCTCGGTGGTGACCCGGTCGCCGAAGAGGTTGATGGCGGCGGCGTGGTCCTCGCTGGTGTAGGGATGGCCCAGGTAGTCGTTGAACTCGCCCAGTGGGCGCCGCGTGGAGCCGGTGACGCGGAAGTGGGCGGCAGCCGCGGCGCCCAGGGACACCCCCGCGTCGCTGCTGGCCGGGAGCACGAAGAAGTGGTCGGCGCCGCTCTGCCGGGCGATGCGGTCGTTGGCGACACTGTTGAGGGCGACGCCGCCGGCGTAGGCCAGGTTGGGGCAGTCGGGCAGCAGTTTCATGGCGTGGCGCATGCGCTCCACCAGGGCCTGTTCCAGGTCGGCCTGGACGCGGGCGGCGAGGTCGGCGCAGGCCATCGGGTCCTTGCCGGAGCCGGGGGCGCGGTAGTGGTCCTTCCAGTCGCCGCGGAAGCGAGGCAGGCCGTCCGGGCCGGGTTCGAGGAGGCTGGGGCCCGCGGCGTCGGCGTTGCCCCAGGGGGCGAGGCCCATGAGTTTGCCGCTGCCCTCCTGCCAGTCGCCGAAGACGTACTGGCTGACGGCCGCGTAGGTCTCGCCGAGGGAGGACGAGCCGACGCGTACGTTGAAGGAGTCCGCGCTCTCCCTGAACAGCAGGCGGTAGCCGTCCTGGTGGAAGTGGTAGACGGAGAACACATGCACCTGCGGCAGCCGCCCCTGGCGCTCCTGGGCGAGGTACTCCTTGAGTTCGGGACCGCTGATCAGCAGGTCGTCGGCGCCGAGCACCGAGCCGCCGGAGCCGTCGCACACGACGACCACGGCCTCGTCGAAGGGCGAGCCCCAGAACGCCGAGAACGCGTGGGCGAGATGGTGCGAGACGTACACCACCCGCTCGTCGTACGGATCGAACAGGTCGAAGCCGTCGGCTGCGGACGGCACGCACAGACCGGTGTAACCGGGCAGCAGCGGTTGCGCGTTGAAAGCGAAGACGTCCACGTCGTCGGCGGCGATCCCGGCCGAGGAGAGACAGTAGTCGGCGGCCGCACGCGAGGAGAGGTATCCGACCCCGTCGTGCTTGCGGCGGGTCACCCGCTCCTGCTGTACGGCCACTTCGGCCCGGCCGTCCTGGAACAGACAGGCCGAGGCGTCGTGGCTGGCCGACAGGCCGAGCACCACGGGGCCGCGACGGCCGGGAGCCTGCGGTGCACCCTCCTGCGGCGGGGCGGCAGGAGTGGCCTCGGCACCCGAGACGGCCACGTACATCGTGGCGCCGGACGGGCAGTCGACACCGACGGTCGGGGCGGGTGACTCGGAGGCGGGCGCATCGCACACGGCCCATCCGGCGCCGGTCGTACCGGCGGCGCCTGCGTCGATGCGCAGCGTGGCC
>NZ_JBEXDZ010000201.1:0-15664 GCF_040606085.1 Streptomyces sp. NPDC005485
TTCGGTTACGGTTTCTTATTTGCTTTTATTCATAGTCTTTTTTTCGGTTAGGGCTTTTTGGGTTGTTTGGTGTTGTTCGTCGGGGTGGTGTCGTGGGCCGGCCCGTCCACGGGGAGGGTGCACGGGCCGCGAGGTCGTCAGCCGGACAGGAGCAGGTTGTTGATGCCCTACTTGATGCGGTCGAGGAAGCCGAGCACCCGATGGTTGACCTGCTTTGCGGCCTGTTCGTCGTAGGACGGCAGGCTGCTGTCGGTGAACAGGTGGCTGTCGCCGGGGTAGAGGAACAGCTCGGCATCCGTCGCCGTCTCGACGAGCGAGCGGGCGGCGTCCACATCGCCCTCCCCGGCGAAGAAGGGATCTGTGTCCATGCCGTGGATCTGGACCGGGACGTCCTGGGGCCAGGCGCCGCCGAACTCCGAGACCGGGACGCATGCCTCGAGCAGCAGTGCGCCCTTTGCGCCGGGGCGGGTCTGGGCCAGCTTCTGTGCTGGCAGGACGCCGAGCGAGAAGCCGACATAGACGAGCGCCGCAGGCAGCCCCTCGGCGGCGGCGGTTCCGCGCGCGGTGATCGTGTCGAACCCGGCGTTCTCGGCGTAGCCGGCGCCCTCCTCGAGGCTATCGAATACCTGCCCCTCGTATAGGTCTGGGGCGTGGACGGTGTGTCCGGCCCGTCGCAACTGCTCGGCGAACTCGCGAACGCCAGCGGTCAGCCCGTGTCCATGGTGGAAGACCAGCACCTCAGCCATGTCGCTCCCCTCGTGATGCGGCGCCCGGGCGGCGCCGCGGCACGAGTATGGCCCGCAGTACTGACATCCAAGGGCCTTAGCTGGACAGGATCAGGTCGCTGTTCCCGGATCGGCGATGCGGGCCTCGAGGTCGGCGACGCGGCGGTCCTGGAAGCGGAGGTTGGAGCGGGCGGCCTTGAGCCGCTCGTCGAGCGTTCGGTTGTCGGCCGTAAGCTGACGGACCCGCTGCTTGAGTGTGGTGTTGTCGGTGGTAATCCGCTGGATGGCTTCCTCTGTCCACTCGGCCTGCAAGTCCCGGATCTGGCCGAGGAGTTCACCAGCGCGGGCCCGCTGGGCGATGATCTCGCCGTGAGCCGCTTTGAGGGCGTCCTCGGCGTTCAGGGCGCGTTCGCGCCAGGTCGCCTCGCGCTCATCGTCCTGGTCGGCGAGCAACTGAGTCCGGCGGTCTCCGGCCTCGGCCATCGCGGTGGCGATGGCGACTCTGGCCTCGGGATTGTCGTAGAGGAAGGTGCGCGAGACGTCCGCGCGACGTGCAACGGCGGCGACGCTGACCTGGGCCTTCTCACGCCGAAGTCTGGCGATGGCTTCGCGGACCCGTTGGAGGGCGGTCTCGGTCTTGTGGCGGCGGGCGGCCAGGGCAGCGGCTGTGCGGGGTTCTGGAACGGCAGCGGTCTTCATGCGATGTCCTGCTCGGGGTCGTTGTCGGTTGTGCACGTATCGCTGTACTCGCTCTGCTTGTCGTCGCCCGCGTCGGCGAGGTCGGCGGCGCGGAAGGCCGTGGACCACACACGGTGGAAGTAGTCCTGGGGTTTGCGCAGGTCCAGGGCGAGGGCGTCCTCGAGGAGGCCGAGGCCGGCCAGGGCCTTCTGCAGGCCGTCGATGGCGCGGGCGGTGGGCTCGAAGTAGCGGTGCAGGTAGTCGGCGGTCGCGTCGTCGGGGGCGCCCTCGGCCAGCAGCCGCCACTGCTCGCGCTTGCGCAGCCAGTAGAGGAGGTCGGCGCCGGACAGGACGAACTTGTCGCAGTTGTGGCAGTCGAGGTTCCAGGGGCAGGCGCCGCCGTCGACGACGGGCTGGAAGGTGCAGAAGCCGCCCTCGGCGGGTGTGCTGCGGCGGGCGAGGTCGATGGCAAGGGCCTGGGCCTGCTCGCGGGTCAGCGGGATGGTCGGCCCGGTGAGGACTTCACCGGGGCTGGGGCTGCCAGGGCCGGAGACCCAGACGTGCTGGAGGACGTCCTCCAGATCGGACTGAGTCAAGTGGATGTAGTGCTCGGCCATCCGCTCGGAGACGTGACCGAGGTAGCGGCGGACGTGCGTCAGGCTTGCCCCGGCCCGCAGCAGGCTGGTCGCCAGACTGTGGCGAGCCTGATGAGGAACCCAGCGGCCGATGTCGAGATCGTCGATCCAGAGCTTGAAGCCCTTGTGGAACCACTTGTAGCTCAGTGGCCGATGGCCGTCGCGGTTGCGGATATTGGTGGGGAACAGCGCCATCTGGGCGCGATCCTCGGCAGTGGGTGCCCGGTTGTTCCGGGCCTCGAACAGGGCCAGGGTCTTGCGTTGGCGGGCCTCAAGGAGCTGGTGGACTCGCTCGGGAATGCGCAGGGCCTGGTCGTAGTTGCCGACTTTCGTCTGGTCGTGCCAGAGCATGGGGAGTCCGCCGTAGCGGCCGAGGCAGTCCAAGCGGAGCTGGAGGACTTCTCCGCAGCGGCGGCCGGTGACGATGATCGTCTCCCAGGCATCCCGCAGACCGCGGTCGAACGGGTCGTAGGTCTCGGAGAGCCCGCGCAGGTTGGTCTCGTCGGCGAGCGCGCGGGCGACGCCGTCGGCGAAGGGCGATCGCGAACGGCGGACTGTCCGTCCTGGGGCAGGCATGGCAGCGATGAACGCCCGGTCCAGGCCGAGGCGTTCGGCCTCTCCCGACTCCAGGGCCCCGCGCAGGAGGCGCCGGGTGCGGTGGAAGACGCGGTGGCGGGTGTTGTCGGTCACGATCGACTGCTTGCCCGGGCGCCCTCTGGCCGCGAGCGAGACGAGGCCGTCCCGCTCGCGTTGCCGCTGGTCGGCGACGAACTGGTGCATATGGTCTGCCGTCAAGTCTCGCGGGTCGTGGCCGCCGGACGGCGCGTGGAGTTCCAGGAAGGTACTCAGCTCCAGACCGGCTCGGCGCATGTCGTCGAAAGTGCTTCCGCTGCGCGGGCAGCTGGGAGAGCGCAGGATGGCGACGAGGTGGTCCCAGATGAGGTCGCGGAGCCATCGCTGGGAGACGCCGGTGAGGTCCATGTGGACCGAGCGGCCGGTGAGCTTGCGCCCGAAGTGTTCGGTGAGGATGTATCCGAGCTCGCGCGTCTCGGTCGGCGTCACGTAGAGGGGCTGCAGCCAGTCGGCCACGGCCCGGACGATGTGGACCGCCTCGCGGCTGACCGCCTTCTGTAGCAGCCGTTCCTCCTCGGGGCCCGCGTCCGTCAGCGACCGCAGACCGTGCTCGCGGGCGAAGTTCGCCAAGCCCTGCCAGGTGACCAGTTCCCAGCGGCCGTGGGCCTTCTGGGTGTAGGTGAACATGCCCCACTTGATCTCGGCCCGCAGCAGCGGATGCAGCCCTCTGAGATTGACCTGCGCGGGCCGGAGCACAGCCCCGGCGCTCGCGCACCAGCGCCGGAAGGCGAGCTCGTTCTCGTAGCTGACCGGTGTGACCATTCCCCGGCGCCCGAAGCGGGTGCCCCACTGCGACGGAAGCGTCGCTCCTCCCGGCCTGCCTTGCCTTCGGTAGCGGCGCTCGTGACGGAAACACAGCGCGAGCGGGGAGTCTGCGAGTTCCGGGCAGACCTGGACCTGGCACTCGCCGAAGCCAGGATGTGATTGCTGATCGACGAGCCAGGCGTCGAAGTCGAGGTCACCGCCGCGGCGGCCGCGCTGGTTGTACCAACGAAACTCGTGGTATCGGCAGAGCGCCAGTGTGTGGTGACGAGCGGGCCGCCCGGGGCAGATCTGACAGGACCGTTGCTCGATCCACTCCCCGGGGCCGACGGGCGGCGCGGTGCGGAGGAACTCGGCTCGTTCTCCGCCCAGGTCGCGGTGTTCGCGCCAGAGCATCTCGTGAGAAGAGCACAGGTCACCATGTCCCATGGTGGACCGCTCGCAGTCGGCGCAGAGGCAATTCCACCGGTAGACAGCATGGTTCGGGGGGATCTTGACGACATCGGGTCGGAACAGCGGGTCGAACGACGGGGTGCTGATCAGCGCGGTGAGGATTTCCAGCCGGTCCCGGCCAGCGCGGGGGTCCTGCTGCGGCAGCAGGGCTGTCGTCATGGTCACTTCGGCTCACCCCAGACCGTGCGCAGGGCGGCGTCGAAGGTGGGGTCGTGGACGTCGACATGTCCGTAGACCTCGTCGACCGTGGCTGTCGAGGCCCAGCCACCGGCATCTCGGGCGATCAGCAGGTTGCCGTCGGCGGCATCCAGAACCGCGGAGGTGAATGTGTGCCGGAAGGCATGGGGTTTCACTAGCCCCAGGCCAGCGCGTTTCCCGGCCCGGCCGAGCATCCGGCGGGCGCCGACCGGGGCCCAGGGCTGTCCGGTGCCGGCGCCGTGGAGCTGGACCAGGAGCATGCCGTGTCCGGCGCCGCGGGGGTACTCGGTCGTCATGTACTCGAAGTAGGCGTGCACCATCGCCGGACTGACCCGCTTGATCAACCCACCCGTCACCGTGCCGTGTTCGACCTGCCAGGAGTGCTTGGTCTTGGCCTCGGCCCGGTTCGGGTTTCCCGGACGGTGGCAGACGTGCAGGTGAGGGCTGCGGCACTCGTTGCAGGCCGCGTTCTCGCGCAGATGCAGGTCGACCAGATGCAGCCCGCAGAGCTCACCGACCCGAAGGCCGCCGTCGGCGAGCCAGGTCACCACCATCCGGTCCCGGGCCGAGTTCACCCTCTCCAGCAGCCTGTCCCTCGACCCGTCCGGGAGCATCTTCGGGTGCCGGCGATGTGGGCCCTTCGGCGCGAGAGGGTTCGCGGGCATCGCAGATTTCACATGTCCGAGGAACGAACGGCGACGGTCCACCCGCGATGGCAGCCGGGTGCCATCCAGCTTCTCACCGAGGTCGACGTTGACGCCGAGAGAGGCTTGGTGCAGGTAGAAGCCCTTCAGGCAGGAAGCCGCGATCGACAGCGCGGACCGGCCGTAAGGGCGCTTTCCCACCCGCCACGGCTCCCCGAGCGGCATGTGGACCTCGGCGCCGACGATGCCCATGTACCGTTCCAGGTCGCGCAGTTGGACTGCGTCAAAGGCCAGGCATTCACGCTCCAGCCACCGCAGATGATCCACCAGGTAGTACGCGTACGTCTTCTGGGTGCCGGTGCCGTCATGGACGCGCAGGAACCGGTCGGCCTCCGTATGGAGGGCGCCCTCGGGCCAGACGATCGTCCACGATCGCCGTCCGTCCTTCCGCTCGATCCGCTGGACCCTCAAGTCCCCGACCACGATGTGCCGTACCACTTGTCCTCCGTACCGACTCCGGAACATGGCAGACGTTCCGGTCCCGGTCGGTAAACGAGCCCATGACGTCCATGTCACAGGCCCAGGCGGACATCACGGGCAGCACAACTCGCGGTCGGTAAAGATCTGAGTGATCCACTCGCGGATGATCGCTTCGAGTTCATCGATGAAGAAGAAGACCTCGTCCTCGACCTTCTCACCGCGGCTGTGGACGTCCGAGCCCTTGTAGCCGGGCAGGGCGGCCAGCAGTCCCTGGTTGAGGGTGCGGAACCAGCGCTCGACCGGCTTGTCGGTCGGCGTCTTTGGACGGGCTGGCTGCAGCGAGATGTCCAGCTTCGCGCAGACGCTCTGGATGTGGTTCGACAGGTAGACCTTGCCGTGGTCGAAGATGATCGTCTCGGCCGCGACCGTGGGCAGAAGGGGCTGCCCGTCCCGGTCGACCAGCTTGTCCGCGTCGATCACTACGGTGGACGGCACCCCGCAATACGGCAGCACCTCGTCCCCGTCCGGTGCATCGCGTGGACGGACCGTCTCGAACAGCACACCCGCCACGTCGGTCGACTTCGTGGACACCGGAGTCAGCCGCAGCCCGGTAATGCACCGGCTGTAGAGATCCATCGCGACGGTGAGTTCGCACCGCACCCACCGGCAGGTCACTGGCTCCATCGCGAACACGTCCAGACAGTTGGTGTCCAGCACCACGTACTCACCCGGCCGCGTCGCCCGCAGCCTGCCGTAGGTCCCTTTCGGGGCATCCGCAATCGACCGCTTCCCCTTCGTGCTGCCCTCGAAGGCGTTCGTGCCCTTGGTCAGCGCCCGCAGCAGTTCGTAACCCGTCGTGCGGGCCGGGACCGGAACGGTCTCTTTCCCGTACTCCTTGGTCAGACGCTCCTCGATCTCGGCCAGGATCAGATTCCGCACCGGCCTTGAGGACTTCTCGTGCCCTTTGAGCACTGACCGGGCCATCTCCAGCCAGCGATCGTCGGCCCGGTCCAGCACACTTGGCGCCGGGCGCCCACGAACCAGCCCGGCCGGGCCCGAGCGCTTGACCTGCCGTACCCAGTTCCGGATCGTGCTTTCGGCGACCCCGAGCTCCGCCGCCTTGGCCACGTATCGGTGCATCCAGGGCGTGCCGGGCGCGTAGTCGGGCCGTGGCTCCCCTGGAAGGGCCAGTTTCTCGCTGCCGAACTGGTAACCGGTCCGGACTTCTTGAACATGACGGAACTTCCGCGTCAGGTCGTCATCGCCGCCGTCGTCGAGACCGCCCAGGATCGCTGCGGCTGCTGGCTCCTCCTGCGGCGCCGGGACCAGGATCTCGGTGGTGGGATGTGCCAGCAGCACGGAGATATCGAGCTGACGCCACCTCGGCATGCCGACGACCGCAGCCGTCGGCCGGAGAAGAATCCGGCGGCCTTCGATCTCGGCGACGGTGAACTGCTCGCCGTCGAAGCTGATCGGGAGTCCTGGTTGCAGAGGCGTCGTCCACCTGGTCACGCGCGCCTCCGCAACACCGACTCACCGGACAACGGCCGGGACAGATCCGTCGCCAGCCGCCCAGACCACAACAGTGTCATCAGCGCCGGTCTTGCCTGTTCAGCGGGTCGGTCCCCGGCCAACCGGCGTTCTGCCAGGGCCAGTTCCTCACCGTCCACGACCTGCTGCCACGCCCGCTCCACCGCGTCCTCGGGCACCACGCCGGGGCGCCGGTAACCGGCCAGGAACCGAATGTTCTCCAGCAGCACACGATCGGCTCCGGACCAGACCTCGTAGCCCCAGCCGTGCTGCCGAAACAGCTCACCCGGCCACTCCAGAGCTTCCGCGATCTTCGCATCCAACAGACTGTCCGCCGGTTTGACGTTGACCACCCGCACCGTCCCCGAGCGCATGACCAGCAGAAAGTCCGGCACATGGTGCCGCACTCGGCCACCAACCCGAGCCGCCAACCGGCATGGCTGAGCGAAGATCCCCTGTACCTCAGGATCAAAGTCCGCCAGTAGCAGCCGGGCCAGCTCCAGACGGCTCTCATAGACCACGTGCCCGCCCGCCGTCGCGGACGCATACTTCCCCGAGTAGTGGGCCATCCCGTGTACCGACCGGACATCCCGCCACGGCTTCGACTCCGAGAAGTCCGCCAACCGCAGCTGCCGCACCGGCACTTCACGCACCGAAACGTCCTCGTACCGGATCGACGCCGTTGGAACCTTGCGGGTACGTCGGGCGCCGCCCGCGCTCCGTACTGACATGCTGAGGACGCTACGGAGGACGGCCGACGCGCACTCAGGGAAGATCAGAAGAACCCGGACAAGGACCGCTACTGAACGTAGTCGTTGTCAACGCGATCGTGGATTTGCTAATCCACTGCTAACCAACTGCCTTCGCTGCTAACGAAGTCGCGGATCCTACATGTGCTTCACAGGCGCGCCCCCTTCAGCGCCATGTGCAGCAGCAGCCGGTCCTCGCCGTCGTCCAGGTCGAGTCCGGTGAGCTGCTCGACCCGCGACAGACGGTAGTACAGCGTCTGGCGGTGGATGCCCAACTCCGCTGCCGTGCGCCCCGCCTGGCCCGCGCAGTCGAGGAACACCTCGGCGGTGCGCGCGAGTTCGCGGTGGGCGGGGGAGAGCAGGGTGCGCACGGCGGGGTCCTGGGCGGCCTCCGGAGGCAGCGCCGTGAGGAGGCGGAACGGGCCGATCGACGCCCACTCCGCGACCGGTCCGAGGCGTGGCTCGGCCAGTACGGCCCGAGCGGCGGCCGAGGCCTCCTGCCAGGCGGAGCCCAGCTCGGCGAGCCCGCTGCGGGCGATGGCGACCCCGGCTGCGGCCGGAGCGCTGCCGCTTCCGGCACGCTCCAGCAGCCGGGCCGCCGCCGTCAGCGCGGGCGTCAGGACGTCCGCCGCGCGCAGCCGGACGAGCAGGGCGAGGCTCTGGCCCGCGGGCCCCCACGGCACCGTGCACAGTGCCGTCGCGCCCGGCACCGTACGGACGGAAGGGGCGTCGTCCGGGTCGGCGGACGGCCATGGGGCGACGCACACCACCGTGTGCAGGCCGTCGCCGCGGGCGCCGAGCGCCGTGCGCAGTTCCGCGACCGCCATGTCCCGCTGCCAGCCGCGCTCGGCGGTGAGCACCGCCCGCAGCTCGCGGGTCAGGTCCGCGCCCGCCTGCACCTCGTCCGCGAGCAGATCGCCGATCCGTGAGGCGACCTCCATGGCCGCCGTGAGCTGCTCGTCGGAGGGGCCGGGGTCGTCGTCGAGCAGCCACACATAGCCGAGGACGACCCCCCGGTGGCGTACCGGCAGGCAGATCCTTCCCCGGTAGACGCCCGCCTCCGGAGTGGGCGGGATGCGGACCGGGCCGGTGGCACGGGCGATGCCGAAGCCCTCGAACCAGGTGCGGACCGCCGAAGTCGAGCGGCGGGTGAGGATCGAGCGGGTGCGGACGGGGTCGAGGGAGGCCTCGTCGAAGTCCCGGTCGCTGTCGTACGCGCCGAAGGCGATCAGCTCGAAATCACGGTTCTCCAGCGTCGCGGGAGCGCCCAGCAGGGTCGAGATCTCGTCGACCAGCTCCTGGTAGTCGCCCCGGCCACCGCTTCGGCCCGCCTGGAAATCACCCGTCACTCGGGCATTCTCCCGCATTTTCAGTAGTCCCTCATACAGATGTCTGAGATCCAGGGCACGGATGCGTGACAGCTGTCGATGGCCGACGATCGGAGGGATCCTTAGGTTTCACGGTGGTTCTCCGTGCCGTTGCCGGGCGCTGCCTTCAAGGTGATACCGCCCGGTTCGCGGCCCGTCCGTTCTTTCCGTGGAGGTGCCCCGTGCTGGGTCCCGTGATTCTCGCCGCGTCGCGCAGCGACAAAATGCGCCGCTTCGTGTCGGCGGCCCCCGGCACCAAGCAGGTGGTCGCCCGCTTCATCGCGGGCGAGACCGTCGACCAGGTCGTCCCGATCGTCCAGGACGCCGTCGACAAGGGCCTCGAAGTCACCCTCGACGTCGTCGGCGAGGACATCACCACGCGCGAGCAGGCTTACGCCGCCCGGGACGCGTACCTGGAGCTGATCGAGCACCTCAAGGCGCTGGGCCTCGGCACCAGGGCCGAGATGTCCATCAAGCTGTCCATGTTCGGCCAGGCGCTGGACGGCGGCCACGAGCTGGCCCTCGCCAACGTCCGCCCGGTCGTCGAGGCCGCCGCCGCCATCGGCACCACCGTCACGCTGGACGCCGAGGACCACACCACCCTCGACTCGATGTTCGCCATCCACGAGGAACTGCGGAAGGACTTCCCGCAGACGGGCTGCGTCATCCAGGCCTACCTGTTCCGCACCGAGGCCGACGCCCGCCGCCTCGCCGCCGCCGGCAGCCGCGTACGCCTCGTGAAGGGCGCCTACAAAGAGCCCGCCGAGGTCGCCTACCAGGTCAAGGGCGAGATCGACAAGGCGTACGTCCGGGTCCTGCGCATCCTCATGGAGGGCGACGGGTACCCGATGATCGGCTCCCACGACCCCCGCCTGATCTCCGTCGGCCAGGAACTCGCCCGGCGCGCCGGCCGCAAGCTCGACGAGTACGAGTTCCAGATGCTGTACGGCATCCGCAGCGAGGAGCACCTGCGACTCGCCGCCGAGGGCCACCGGATGCGCGTGTACACGGCGTACGGCACGGACTGGTACGGCTACTTCATGCGGCGCCTCGCCGAGAAGCCCGCCAACCTCCTCTTCTTCGCACGCTCGATCCTCACCAAGGGCTGAGCCCGAACCACCGCTCACTCGTATAAGGAGTCACGGAAGACATGGACGCCGTAACCCAGGTCCCCACCCCCGTCAACGAGCCGGTGCACGGCTACGCCCCCGGCTCCCCGGAGCGCGCCCGTCTGGAGGCCAAGCTCAAGGAGCTGGCCGAGAACCCGCTCGAACTGTCGATGACCATCGGCGGCGAGAAGCGGCTCGGCGGCGGTGAGCGCTTCGACGTCGTGCAGCCGCACAACCACAAGGCCGTCATCGGCACCGGCGCGAACGCCACGCAGCAGGACGCCCAGGACGCGGTCGACGCCGCCCTCGCCGCCGCCCCGGCCTGGCGCGCGATGTCCTTCGACGACCGCGCCGCGATCATCCTGCGCGCCGCCGAACTGCTCTCCGGCCCCTGGCGCGAGACCCTCGCCGCCTCCACCATGCTCGGTCAGTCGAAGACCGCCCAGCAGGCGGAGATCGACTGTCCCTGCGAGCTGGTCGACTTCTGGCGCTTCAACGTCAAGTACGCCCGCGACCTGCTCGCCGAGCAGCCCCCGGCGAACTCCCCGGGCGTGTGGAACCGTCTGGACCACCGCCCGCTGGAGGGCTTCGTCTACGCGATCACGCCGTTCAACTTCACGGCGATCGCGGGCAACCTGCCCACCGCTCCCGCGCTCATGGGCAACGTGGTGGTGTGGAAGCCGTCCCCGACGCAGACCCACGCCGCCGTACTGCTGATGCGGCTCCTGGAGGAGGCGGGCCTGCCCAAGGGCGTCATCAACCTCGTCACCGGCGACGGCATCGAGGTCTCCAAGGTGGCCCTGGAGCACCGCGACCTCGCGGGCATCCACTTCACCGGCTCGACCAAGACCTTCCAGTACCTGTGGAAGACGGTCGGCAACAACATCGAGAAGTACCGCTCCTACCCGCGCCTGGTCGGCGAGACCGGCGGCAAGGACTTCCTGGTCGCCCACCCGTCGGCGGACCGCGCGGTCCTCAAGACGGCGCTCACCCGGGGTGCCTTCGAGTACCAGGGCCAGAAGTGCTCGGCCACCTCCCGCGCGTACGTCCCGGCGTCCATCTGGAACTCCGGTTTCAAGGAGGAGTTCGCGGCCGAGGTCGACTACCTGACCATGGGTGACGTCACCGACCTGTCGAACTTCGTCGGCGCGGTCATCGACGAGCGCGCGTTCGCCAAGAACAAGGCGGCCATCGACCGCGCCAAGCAGGACCCGACCTGCACGATCGTCGCGGGCGGCTCGTACGACGACTCGGTCGGCTACTTCGTGCGCCCGACCGTCGTCGAGTGCTCGGACCCGGAGAACGAGGTCTTCACGACCGAGTACTTCGGCCCGTTCCTCGCCGTGCACGTCTACGAGGACGACCAGTACGACGAGATGCTGACCCAGATGGAGTCGGTGTCGGACTACGCCCTGACCGGCTCGGTCGTCTCGGGCGACCGCGCCGCGGCCGCGTACACGATGGAGAAGCTCCGCTACGCCGCGGGCAACTTCTACATCAACGACAAGTCGACCGGCGCCGTCGTCGGCCAGCAGCCCTTCGGCGGCGGCCGCTCCTCCGGCACCAACGACAAGGCGGGCGCCCCGCAGAACCTGATGCGCTGGACGCTGACCCGCGCCATCAAGGAGACCCTGGTCGCCCCGACCGACTACGGGTACCCGCACATGGGCTGACGATCCGTCATGTGATCGTCGCGTGATCCGTCACGTGTGAGAGGGGCCGGGCTGACTGCCCGGCCCCTCGTCTCTTTCCGGGTGCTTTCCCGTGCGGGCAGACTGTCCACCATGACGGAGACGGTGATCACCGACGACGGTGTACGGCTGTGGGCCTCGCATTCGGGGGAGGGTGAGCCCCTGGTCCTGTGTCACGGCGGGCCCGGGCTGTGGGACATGTTCGAGGACGTGACCGCCATGCTGGAGGACCGGGCCACGGTCATCCGCTGGGACCAGCGCGGGTGCGGGCGGTCGGAGCGGTGCGCCGGGCCGTGGACCACCGAGCGGTTCGTGGCCGATCTGGACGCCGTACGACGGCACTTCGGGCTCGAACGGATGGTGCTGCTCGGCCACTCCTGGGGCGCGCAGCTTGCGCTGAGCTACACGCTGGCCCATCCGGACCGGGTCGACGGGCTCGTGTACGTCGGCGGTACAGGCATCGACCCGTGGTCCTCCTGGCGCGGACCCTTCGGGGAGAACTTCCTCGCCCGCCTCGGTGAGATGCCCGAACGGCTCGCGCGCTGGCGGGAGTTGCCGGACGGGGGCCGGGAGTGGGCGGTGCTCCAGTGGTCGGCCGACTTCGAGGACCGGGAGCGGGCGCTGGAGCATGCCGGACGGCTGGCCGAGCCCTGGTTCGAGATCAACTTCGAGTGCAGCAAGGCCCTGGGCGCCCAGACGAAACAGACCTTGGGCACCCCCGAGTTGTACGACTCCTGCCAGGCCCTGACCGTGCCCGTGCTGATTGTCGACGGTGAGCGGGACCCCCGGCCGCGCTGGTCGGTGGACTCGCTGGAGCGGGCCCTGCCGTGGGTGCGGAGGGTGGTCCTTGCGGGCGCCGGGCACCTGCCGTGGGTCGAGGATCCGAGGGGCTTCCGGGAGGCGCTCAAATCGTGGGCAGTTTCCGGTCGAGAAAGTCCCGCATGAGTCCGGCGATCTGGTCCGAGTGCGTCTCCAGGGCGAAGTGTCCCGTGGGCAGGAGATGGACCTCGGCCTCCGGCAGGTCCCGTTGGAAGGCGAGCGCGCCCGCCGGGACGAAGATCTGGTCGTGCGCGCCCCAGACGGCGAGGACCGGGACCCGGCTGGTGCGGAAGTACTCCTGGAAGGCCGGGTAGAGGGCGAAGTTGGAGCCGTAGTCGGAGATCAGGTCGAGCTGGATCTCGGGCTGGCCGGGGCGGGCCATCAGCGCGGCGTCGTGGTCGTAGGCGTCGGGGCTGACCAGGTCCTGCTGATCCTCCGGAACCCCGTGCAGGTACTGCCACTTGATGCCGTCGAGGGTGCTGATCTCACGCACCGGTGCCTCGGTCTCCGCTGTGCGTGCGGCGATCAGGGCCAGCACGGGCGCCCAGGCTTCGGCGCCGAGGCCCTCCTCGTAGGCGTTGCCGTTCTGGGTGACGATCGCGGTCACCCGCTCGGGGTGCGCCAGCGCGAGACGCAGGCCGATGGGGGCGCCGTAGTCCTGGATGTAGAGCGCGTACTTCTTCAGGCCCAGCTGCTCGGTGAACTCCCCGGTGATCTCGGCCAGTTCGGCGAAGGAGTACGGGAACTCGGTGGCCGCCGGCGCCGCCGAGCGGCCGAAGCCGAGGTGGTCCGGGGCGATCAGGTGGTAGCTGTCGGCGAGGAGAGGAATCAGGTCGCGGAACATGTGCGAGCTGGTCGGGAAGCCGTGCAGGAGGAGCAGGGCAGGGGCGTCGGCGGGGCCCGCCTCGCGGTAGTGGATCTCGTGGCCGCGGACGGTGGTGCTGCGGTGGTGGACCTGGTGGGTGACCATGAGCGCTCCCCTAACCTGTCATAGCTGATTTGGTGGTTAGTGCGGTGATGGGGACAGTTCACCATTGAAGGGCGTAACCAGTCAAGTAGCTATGAAGGGTTAGGGAAGAGAGATCGGCTCTACGGCCCGGGCAGCGGAATACTGACCCGATGACCCCTCGACCCGGCGCCACCCGACCCAGCAACGCCGAACCCCGCACCGCCCACACCGCAGACCTCTCCCGCGCCGAACTCGACGCCGTCCGCGCCCTCTTGGACGAGGCCTTCGAAGGGGGCTTCAGTGACGAGGACTGGGACCACAGCCTCGGCGGTCTGCACGTCCTGATGTGCGACGGGCGGGGGATCGCCGCCCACGGGGCCGTGATCCAGCGTCGGGTCCTCTACCGCGGGCGCTGGCTGCGCGTCGGTTACGTGGAGGCCGTCGCCGTACGGGCGGACGTCCGGCGTACCGGACTCGGCGGGCAGGTGATGGCCGAGCTGGAACGGATCGTCGACGCGGGGTACGGGCTCGGCGCGCTCTCCGCGAGCGACGAGGGCGCCGCCCTGTACGAGGCGCGCGGCTGGCGGGTCTGGCCGGGGCGGATCGGCGCCCTCGGCCCGCAGGGCGTCGTGCGGCTGGCCGAGGAGGAGGGCAGCACGTTCGTGCGCTCCGCGACGGCCGGCCCGCTCGATCCGGCGTACGAGCTGGTCTTCGACTGGCGTGACGGCGACGTGCTCTGAGGCTTCAGGCGCACCCGACGGTCACCTCTCCGCACCCCTGACGATGATCTTGCCGGTGTTCCCGCCGCGCAGCATCAGCAGGAACGCGTCCACGATCCGGTCGAAGCCCTCCACGATCGTCTCGTCGAGTGCGAGCCGGCCACTCAGCAGATGCGGTACGGCGAACTCGTACAACTCCTCCTGCACATCACGGTGGTTGCTCACGAGGAAGCCCTCGATACGCAGGCTCTTCTCGACCACGTCGGCGTGGTTGAAGAGGGCGAGCGGCGCGTCGGGAGTGTTGTACTGGCCGACCGTGCCGATCCGCACCACCCGGCCGCGCTCGCGCAGCGCACCGATCGCCGCGCCGAGATGCTCGCCGCCGACGTTGTCCACGAAGAGGTCGATGCCGTCGGGGGCCGCCTTGGCCAGGAGGTCGGCGACGGGCCCGGCGTGGTAGTCGAACGCCTCGTCGTAGCCGACGTGTTGCTTCAGATACGCCACCTTGTCCGCGGTCCCGGCACTGCCCACCATCCGTCCGGCGCCCATGAGCCTGGCCATCCGCCCGGTCGCCGTACCGACGCCGCCCGCGGCCGCCGACACGAACAGGTCGTCCCCCTCGCGGAGTTGGGCAATCCGGGTCAGGCCGACGTAGGCCGTCAGGCCGGTGCCGCCGAGGACGCTCAGATACGCGGAGAGGGGGACGCCGTCGTGGTGCGGGAGCCGTCTGGTCTCCTCGGGTCGGACGACGGCGTGGGTGCGCCAGCCGTGGCGGTGGAAGACGATCTCCCCTTCGGGCAGCGCCGGATCCCGGGACTCGACGACACGACCGAGTGCCCGGCCCTCCAGCGGGGCGTTGAGCGCGAAGTCGCCGTCCATCATCTCGCGGTGGTACGGGTCGACGGACCAGTACAGGTTCTCGACGAGCGCGGTGCCGGGGGCCGGTTCGGGCACGGGTGACTCGGCGAAGCGGAAGTCGTCCGGGGTGGGGAAGCCGGTCGGGCGGGCGGTCTGCTGGACGGTGAGCGCGATGTCGTTCATGGAAGGTGACCGTAGGCAGGAATGCGGGACCCGGGCAGTGGGTTGCGCTCATGGAACGCCGTCGTCCATGAGCCGCTCTCATAGCGGCAGGTGGCAGGCGCGCGGCAGCCCCGACGGGGCCCGAGCACTCACCCCGCAGGAGTCCCGATGCCCATGCCCGACCTCGCCCCGCAGGAACTGCGCACCCTCGTGGCCGTCGCCGACGAGGGCGGCTTCTCGGCGGCCGCCGTCCCGCTCGGCACGACGCAGTCCGCGGTCTCGCACGCGGTGCGCGGCATCGAACGCAAGCTCGGCGTGGTGCTCTTCGAGCGTGGCCGGTACGGGGCGCGTCCCACCGCGGCGGGCGCCCGCGCCGCGGCGCACGCCCGGCGGGTGCTGCGGATGCTGGACACGCTGGCCGCGGCCGGGACGGGCGCAGGTGCGAGTACTCGTCAAGGTTCGGCCGCGCAGTGGTCACAAGCGGGTTCGGCGTGGGGGCGCAG
>NZ_JBEXDZ010000202.1:0-15648 GCF_040606085.1 Streptomyces sp. NPDC005485
CCTGCCCGTCGCCGCGTGGGCGTACTGCCCGGCACCCGAGCACGGCGAAACTCGGCTGGGAGCCGGCTACGCGACGGGCAGAGACGTACCGGCACGGACCCTTCCGTGCGTACGGCGACTGCGGGTGCTTGGGGGCGAGTGTCGGGCTGAGACCTGCCGGCACGGACCCTTCCGTGCGTACCCGGCCGCGGGTGCTTGGGGGCGAGTGTCGGGCTGAGGCCTGCCGGCACGGACCCTTCCGTGCGTACGCGACTGCGGGGGTTTGGGGGCTGATCGCCTTTTTGGAGGATCAGCCCCCGTGTCTTCGCGTTGCTGTTAGTGGGGGTCGCGGACCTTCAACGCCCTTGCGAGGTCGTCGAGTTGGTCGGCGAGTTTGCGGCGCAGGGCCGGGATGGGGTCGGCGTCGGTCAGGCAGGTCTTGCCCTGGCGGAGGGTTTCGGGGGAGACGGCGTGGACGGGGAAGGCCCAGCGGCCGGCGGCTTCGGCGATGGCGGGGCCTCGGCGGGCGGCGACGGCGACGGCGTCGGTCCAGTACCGCTCGACGTACTCCTTGAGGAGGTCGGCCTGTTCGGGTTGCCAGAAGCCCTGGGCGGTGGCGGTGAACAGGTAGTTGGAGAGGTCGTCGGTGGTGAACATCTCCTCCCAGGCCTTCCGCTTGGTCTGCGGGTCGGGCAGGGCGGCTCGGCAGCGGGCG
Source organism: Streptomyces sp. NPDC005485 (assembly GCF_040606085.1). Classification (NCBI taxonomy): domain Bacteria; kingdom Bacillati; phylum Actinomycetota; class Actinomycetes; order Kitasatosporales; family Streptomycetaceae; genus Streptomyces; species Streptomyces sp. NPDC005485. Next base: position 695 of record NZ_JBEXDZ010000202.1, read on the forward strand.
GCGCCTTCCTGGCCGCTGGCGCTGGGGTCCTGGACGAGTTCGGCGTCGATGACGGCGTCGTCGATGGCGCCGAGGACGGCGAGGCGGCCGAGGATGCGCCAGCGCAGTTCGGGGTCGAGTTCGGGGCCGCCGGGCACGGTGCCTTCGGAGAACCAGGCGCTGATGGTGTCGGGCTGGCTCGCGACGTCGATGAAGTGGCGTACGGCGGTGAGGCGCAGGCCGGGGTGGGTGCCGTCCTCGGTGCGGCGGATGAGGTCGCGGCACAGGTCGGTGAGGGTGGCGAGGGCGGTGGGGCGGTCCACGGCCGGGAGGTAGCGGTCGGCGACCTGGGCGGTGGCGAAGGACAGGATGCCCTGGACGAGGGCGAGGTCGGTCTCGCGCGGGAGGTGGGTGCGGGCGGCCTCCACGTAGGCGAGGGCGGGGAGTTCGCCGTCGCGTACGGCGTCGCGCAGGGCGTTCCAGACGACGGCGCGGGTCAGTGGTTCGGGCAGGCCGGAGAGGGTGGTGGTGAGGGTTTCGAAGGAGTCGGGGTCGAAGCGGACCTTCGCGTAGGTGAGGTCCTGGTCGTTGAGGAGGAGCAGGGCGGGGCGTTTGCCGATGGGCAGGGAGGATTCGGTCTGGGGTACGTCGAGTTCGAGGCGGGTGCGCAGGGTGAGGCGGCCTTCGTCGGTGAGGTCCTGGTCGTAGAGGCCGACGGAGATGCGGTGGGGGCGGCTGCCCTGGTGGTCGACGGTGAGGGTGCGGGTGCCGTCGTCGGCGCGGTCGAGGCGCGGGGTGAGGGTGTCGACTCCGGTGGTGCGCAGCCAGGCGTCGGCCCAGGCGTGGACGTCGCGTTCGGTTCCCGAGGCGAGGGAGTCGATGAAGTCGGCGAGGGTGGCGTTGGCGAACTTGTGGCGGGCGAAGTGGGTGTTGATGCCGGCGAGGAAGTCCTTTTCGCCGAGCCAGGTGACGAGTTGGCGCAGTGCGGAGGCGCCCTTGGCGTAGGAGATGCCGTCGAAGTTGAGCATCGCGGAGGCGGTGTCGGGGACGGCGTCGGGGTCGGGGGCGACGGGGTGGGTGGAGGGGCGCAGGTCGGCGTCGTAGCCCCAGGACTTGCGGGCGACGCCGAAGTCGACCCAGGTGTCGGTGAAGCGGGTGGCTTCGACGAGGGTCTGGTAGCCCATGTACTCGGCGAAGGACTCGTTGAGCCAGATGTCGTCCCACCAGCGCAGGGTGACGAGGTCGCCGAACCACATGTGGGCCATTTCGTGGGCGATGACCATGGCACGGGTCTGGCGTTCGGTGTCGGTGACGGCGGAGCGGTAGACGAACTCGTCGCGGAAGGTGACGAGGCCGGGGTTCTCCATGGCGCCGGCGTTGAACTCGGGGACGAACGCCTGGTCGTAGGAGTCGAAGGGGTAGGGCTCCTCGAACTTCTCGTGGTAGCGGTCGTAGCACTGCTTGGTGATGTCGAGGATCTCGTCGGCGTCGGCGTCGAGGTAGGGCGCGAGTGAGCGGCGGCAGTGGATGCCGAAGGGCAGGCCGCGGTGTTCGGTGCGTACGGAGTGCCAGGGGCCGGCGGCGACGCACACGAGGTAGGTGGAGATGAGGGGGGTGGGGGCGGCTTTCCACCGGCCGTCGCCGAGGTGTTCGGTGAGGCTGTTGGCGAGGACGGTCCAGCCTTCGGGGGCCTTGACGGTGAGTTCGAAGACGGCCTTGAGGTCGGGCTGGTCGAAGGCGGCGAAGACGCGCTGGACGTCTTCCATGAACAGCTGGGTGTAGAGGTAGGTCTCCTGGTCGGTGGGGTCGGTGAAGCGGTGCATGCCCTCGCCGGTGCGCGAGTAGCGCATGGCGGCGTCGATGCGCAGTTCGTGCTCGCCGGCGGTGAGGTGGGTGAGCGGCAGCCGGTTCTCGGCGAGGGTCTCGGGGTCGAGGGGGTTTCCGTCGAGGGTGACGGAGCGCAGTTCGGCGGGCTTCAGCTCGACGAAGGTGTCCGCGTCGGCTCCGGCGGTGAACCGGATGACGGTGCGCGAGTCGAAGGTGTCGTCCCCGACGGTGAGGTCGAGTTCGATGTCGTAGTGGTGGACATCGAGGAGCTTGGCACGGGTCTGCGCTTCGTCGCGCGTCAGTACGGACATGGGGACATGCTGCCCGATGGCTCCGGTGGGACACAGCGGTCGACCCGTATGCCCCGTTATGTCAGCTCTGGCTCTGCCGCTGGGCTACGTCCTGTTCAGGTCCGGTCCTGCTCCAGTGTTCCGTTGCGGGGTTCGCGCTGGAGGGGGACGCGGGCGTCGGGGTGGTCCAGAACGGGGTGCGGAAGGTGGTCCCTGATCAGGGTGCGCAGTTCGCGCAGTTCGCGCTCCAGGGCCTGGTGGCGCTGATGGGCGTCGTAGAGGTAGCGGACCTTGGTGCGCAGGGCCCACGGGTCGATGGGTTTCATGATCAGGTCGGCGACGCCGAGGTGGAAGGCGGTGGCGGTGAGTTCGGCGTCGGGGCCGAAGCCGGTGAGGAGGAGGACGGGTATGTGCTGGGTCTGCTCCAGGCGCCGCATGTAGCGGACGACCTCCAGGCCGCTGACGCCGGGCATGCGCACGTCGAGCAGGAGCAGCCCCACATGGCCGCGCAGGACTTCCTTGAGCGCGTCGTCGCCGTTGGTCGCCCGGGCCACGAGGTAGCCGAGCGGGGTCAGGGCGCTCTCCAGCGCGTACAGCGTGTCCTCATGGTCGTCGACGATGAGGATCTTGGCATCCGACGGCATTGCCCGACGTCCCCTCACTTGAACAAACCAGCTTAGGCCCGGGCGGCCTCACGGCGTGTGCTCACGGCCTGACAAGGAGTGCAGGAGTGCTCAGCGAAGGATGCACTCCGTCGGGCCCCCTGTCACTCCCCCGTACCGACGTTGTCACTCACCGGGGTGCGTGCTGCCGTTGCCCGTGTCGTCGGCGATGCGTTCGTGGTGGCGGATGACCTCGGCGATGATGAAGTTGAGGAGTTTCTCCGCGAAGGCCGGGTCGAGTTTGGCGTTCTCGGCGAGGTGGCGCAGCCGGGTGATCTGCTGGGCCTCGCGGTCCGGGTCGGCGGGCGGCAGTGCGTGGTTGGCCTTGAGGTGGCCGACCTGCTGGGTGCACTTGAAGCGTTCGGCGAGCATGTGGACGACGGCGGCGTCGATGTTGTCGATGCTGTCGCGCAGCCGGGCGAGTTCGGCGCGGACGGCGGGGTCGACGGCGTGGTTGTTGCTGGTGGTCATGGGCGTCAACCCTAGGCCCTGGCGTCACATGCCCGTCGTCCGCCCGGAGGGCGGGCGGGCCCTGCGGCGTCAGGTGCATGCATGGCGTCGCGGGGCAGACGGGAATGTGGCGGCAGGGCACCCCCTAGGGGGCGGGTGGTCGTTCGATCATCGGAGGATCGTCCGGATCGGGGATGCGGTCGCTGCGGCCGCCGGGGACGGTGCGGGCCTGCTGGGCGCGGAAGCGGACCGGTGCCATGCCGACGCGGCGGGTGAACAGGCGGGAGAAGTAGGCGGGATCGTCGTAACCGACGCGGCGGGCCACCGCGGCGACGGGGAGTTCGGTGGCGGCGAGGAGTTCCTTGGCGCGGCCGAGGCGGATGCCGAGGAGGTAGTCCTTGGGGCTGCATCCGGCGCCGCGGCGGACGGCGGTGCGCAGTTCGGCCGGGGTCATGCCGTGCCGGGCCGCGTGTTCGGCGACGGACAGCGGTTTGAAGGCGTCGCGGGCGAGGGCCTGGAGTACTTGGTGACCGTCGGGGGTCGTGTCGGCGCGGGCGCGGCGCAGCACGACGAGCAGTTCGTGGACGGCGGCCGCAGTTTCCACTTCGAGCAGGGGGTTGCCGCGGCGGGCGGCGCGGGCGATGCGGGCGACGGTGGCGCGGGCTCCCTCGGCGTCGGCGAGGGGGACGACGGGGCGGTCGGGTTCGATGCAGCCGAGTTCGGTGTACGTCGCTGCGGCTGCCCCGGTGAAGGCGACGAAGCACTCGTCCCAGCCGGAGTCGGGGCCGTAGTGGTGCGGGGTGCCCGGGACGAGCCAGATCAGGGCGGGTGCGGTGACGGTGAGCCGGTGGCCGTCCGCTCTCTCGTACCAGCCGCTGCCGGCGCTGATGACGACGGCGACGTGGTGGTCGAGGGTGCGTGGTCCGACGACGGGGAGTTCGCCGTACTGGAGGCCGACGCCGAGGCAGACGAGGCCGAGCCGGTGGTGGACGGGGGCGGGCGTGAAATAGCGCATCCAGGTGTGGTACATCCGCTTTCCTCCTGCCTTCTTTCGTCCTCGCTGCGTCCAAGCAGCCATGATCTTTGTCCATGGACGCGGCCGCCGCCAGGCGTGAGGCTGGATGGATGAGCGAGTTCACTGTGGGGGACAAGGATTTTCTGCTGGACGGGCGGCCGGTGCGGCTGCTGTCCGGCGCGCTGCACTACTTCCGGGTGCACGAGGAGCAGTGGGGGCACCGGCTCGGGATGCTGCGGGCGATGGGTCTCACCTGTGTGGAGACGTACGTTCCGTGGAACCTCCACGAGCCGCGTCCGGGCGACTTCCGGGATGTGGAGCAGTTGGGCCGCTTCCTGGACGCGGCGCGGGAGGCGGGGCTGTGGGCGATCGTGCGCCCTGGACCGTACATCTGCGCCGAGTGGGAGAACGGCGGGCTGCCGCACTGGCTGACCGGTGAGCTGGGTGCCCGGGTGCGGACGCGGGACGAGCGGTACCTCGCGCAGGTGGAGCGCTGGTTCGGGCGGCTGCTGAAGGAGATCGTGCCGCGGCAGCTGGACCGCGGCGGCCCGGTGATCATGGTGCAGGTCGAGAACGAGTACGGCAGTTACGGCTCGGACCAGGTGTACCTGGGGTGGCTGGCGGACCTGTTGCGCGGCGAAGGTGTGAGCGTGCCGCTGTTCACGTCGGACGGGCCCGAGGACCACATGCTCACCGGCGGCTCGATCCCCGGCGTGCTCGCGACCGCGAACTTCGGCTCCGATGCGCGCGCGGGCTTCGAGACGCTGCGCCGGCACCGGCCGGGGGGTCCGCTGATGTGCATGGAGTTCTGGTGCGGCTGGTTCGACCACTGGGGCGGCGGTCATGTCGTACGGGATGCGCGGGACGCGGCGGACGCGCTGCGGGAGATCCTGGAGTGCGGGGCGTCCGTCAACCTGTACATGGCGCACGGGGGCACGAACTTCGCGGGCTGGGCGGGCGCCAACCGGGGCGGCGGTGCGCTGCACGACGGTCCGCTGGAGCCGGATGTCACCTCCTACGACTACGACGCGCCGATCGACGAACTCGGGCGTCCCACCGAGAAGTTCTGGCTGTTTCGCGAGGTCCTCGCCGCGTACGCCGACGGCCCGCTGCCCGAGGTGCCGCCCGCCCCGGCCGCGCTGGAGGCGTCCGCCGAGGTCGAACTCACCGCGTGGGCGCCCCTGGACGCCGTACTGGACACGCTCGGCGGCCCTGACGCCGTGCAACCCGTGCCGCCGACCTTCGAGGAACTGGACGTGGACCGGGGCCTGGTCCGCTACACGGTGGACATTCCCGGTCCGCGGCAGCCGTATCCGCTGACGGTGCGCGGGCTGCGGGATCTCGCGATGGTGTACGTCGACGGGGTCGCGGCCGGGGTGCTGAGCGAGGACGCGGCCGAGCTGAAGGAGCCCGTCGCGGGGCCCGCGCGGGTGGAGTTGTGGGTGGAGTCGCTGGGAAGGGTCAACTACGGTCCGCGTTCCGGTGAGTCGAAGGGCATCGCGGGGGGTGTGCTGCACGAGCGGCAGTATCTGCACGGGGTGCGTGCGCGGGGGCTTCGCCTGGACGCGTTCGACTCCGGTGTCGAGGCGGTGCCGTTCGGCGCGCTGCCCGGGGACGGCGCCCGCGGCCTGTACCGCGGCACCGTCACGGTGCGCGGCGCGGGGGACGCCCTGCTCGAACTGCCTGGCTGGACGCGGGGGTTCGTGTGGGTCAACGGGTTCAACCTGGGCCGCTACTGGTCGGCGGGCCCGCAGACGAGCCTGTACGTTCCCGGGCCCGTGCTGCGGGAGGGCGCCAACGAGGTGTGGGTGCTGGAGCTTCAGGAGGCCTCCACGGCCGGGCCGCGCCTCGAAAACCCCTCGGTGAACTCGTAGGCCTGCTGGGGGAGTTCGGGGTCAGTCGGTCGCGGGCGCGAGGAGTTTGTGGAGGTGCACGTCCTGGTGGCCGCCCGGGATGCCCTCGGTGCGGCCCGTCTCGCGGTAGCCGTGGCCGCGGTAGAAGTCCGGGGCCTGGAAGGTGAAGGACGAGACGATCGCCTCGGTGCAGCCGCGCCGCGCGGCCTCCTCCTCGGCCGCGACGAGGAGCCTGCTCCCCCAGCCCGCGTGCCGCTGGTCCTCCCGTACCCACAGCATGTCGACGGCGCAGCAGCTGCCCCAGATCCAGGCGGTGAGCCCACCGACGAGTTCGCCCGCGTCGTCGGTGACGCGCACCGAGAGCGGGGTGGGTGTGCCGGCGCCGGTCGCCCGGGCGTTGAAGGCGGTGAGCTCGTCGTCGAGGCGCTGCTCCAGCGCCTCGTCCTTGTCGCCTGTCCGCAACGACGCCTTGATCGCGGGCTGTTGATCTTTGGTCATGGTCCGGAGTATCTCAGTGTGCGGGGCCCCGCAGCAGGGGCCCCGCACCGTACTCGTAGCGCGCCCCCTACAGCCCGGAGGCCGCCCGGGCTATGTCCGTCGCGAACGTGGACACCTCGCTGTAGACGCCGGGGTAGCCGGGCTCCGCGCAGCCCTGGCCCCAGCTGACGATTCCGACCTGGAGGTACGCGCCCGTGTCGTCCTTGCGGAACATGGGGCCGCCGGAGTCGCCCTGACAGGTGTCGACGCCGCCCTGCGCGACGAACCCGGCGCAGATCTCGTCGCCGGGCACGAGGTCGCTGCCGTACGCCTGTCCGCAGGTGGCGTCGTCGACGAAGGGGACGGTGGCCTTGCGCAGGTAGCGCTGCTGGCCGCCGTTCTCCCGGGTGGCGCCCCAGCCGGCGACGGTGAAGTTCCCGTTGTTGTACGCGGTCGTCGTGGCGATCTTCAGGGTGGGCAGCTCGATCGGCCTGGCGAGTTTGATCAGCGCCCAGTCCTTGCCCTTGCCGTTGTAGCCGGGCGCCTGGAGCACCTTCGTCGACTTGACCTTGATCGCGCTGCTGCTCTGCAGGTCGACGACGCCGGCGGTGGCGGTGATGGAGGTGTTGTTCCCGGAGCCGTCGACGCAGTGCGCGGCGGTCAGGACGATGCTCTTGGTGTAGAGGGCGCCGCCGCAGCCCATGGAGAGCCGGACCATGAACGGGAACTCACCCTGTGCGGCCCGGGTCCCGCCGACGACGGGCTGTGGCGCCGCGTGCGCGGAGAGGGGCTGGAGCGAGAGTGCGGCGAGCGTGACGGCGCCGACGGCCAGGGCTCTCTTGACGCCGCTGAACTTCCTGGAGAGTGTCAACGTGCTTCCTTCCGTGGGGGGTTGAACGCAAGGCGGAAGCATGACTGGCATGCTCCTGCCAAGCCTGTGCGCATTATTGGGAGCAGGGGGAGGCCCGGCAAGAACCGCATTCCGGCCAGTCGCCCCCGCCATGCGCCCGCACCTGCCCCGCCGCCGCGCCGAGCCCCGCCTACAGTGGAGGCCAGAGGTCAGGGCTGGCGTCTTCAGGGGGTGCGGACGTGGCGAACGGCGGACCCGTCGAGCACGGTTACCCGCATCTGGACACGGTGCGGGCGGCGATCACCGCGCTCTACAAACGGCTCTCGTACGACACCGTCCACACGTTCGCCACCAGCGTGGTCCCCGCCGACGTGGCCTTCAGCGACATGGACGACCTGCATCTGGGCGCGCAGCGGGTGGCCCGCGAGATGGTGCGGCACTACCACCTGCCCGACGCCCGGCTGATCGTCGGCTTCCGCGAGATGGAGCACGCGGCGAACGTCGAACTCGCCGCGGGCCCCGAGTACTTCGTGGAACTCAACGACCGTTTCCGCACCCACCGCCGGGACATCGGTGCGGCCCTCGCCCACGAGGTGATGCACGTCTATCTGCACCGCCTCGACCTCTCCTTCCCCGGCACGCGCGACAACGAGATCCTCACGGACACCGCGGCGACGTATCTGGGTGCGGGGTGGCTGCTCCTGGACGCCTACCGCGAGGACGCGACGTCCTCGCAGAAGCTCGGCTACCTGACCCCGGAGGAGTTCGGCTACGTCCTCGCCAAGCGCGCGCTGGTCTTCGGCGAGGACCCCTCCGTGTGGTTCACCAGCCCGCAGGCGTACACCGCGTACACGAAGGGGATGGCCCAGGCCCGCCGCGACGAGCAGCAGCCCCCGCTGACCGCCGCCGGCTGGGCGGGCCGCCGCCGCTACGCGAAGGACCGCCGTTACGCCCAGGACCACCATCACGCGCCGGGTCCGCCGCCCGGGGTGCCGTACACGTTCACCGCGGGCGGCCGCGACCCGCTGCGCGTCTCCTTCCCCTGCCCGACCTGCCACCAGCGGATCAGGGTGCCGGTCCGGGGCCGTGTCCGGGCGCGCTGCGCGCTGTGCCGGACGGTGCTGGAGTGCGACACGTAGACCGCGGCGGGGCGGGCGGCGCGTGGACGGTGGTGAGCGGCGAGCGGCCGGTGGGGCGTCACACCACACGAGTGAGACAGAACACCCCAAATGACTTTGCTTCGCGCGGCCCGGGCGAGCGAGGGTCGAAGGATGAGCACGCAACAGCCCACGGCCCGCCTCTTCACCGCCGTGTACGAGGGCGACGAGGACGCGGTCGTACGGCTGCTGCGGTCCGGCACGAGCCCCGAATCGCTCGACGAGGACGGCCAGAGCGCCCTGTATCTGGCGGCCGTGAGCGACCGACCGGGTGTCGTACGGCTTCTGTTGGCGACCGGCGCCGACCCCGACCGGCTCAGCGCGGGCTCCGACTCGCCCCTGTGCGGTGCGGCCTGCGGCGGTCACGCCGACGTCGTACGCGCCCTGCTCGCGGCCGGGGCGGGGCCCGACCGGGAGGAGGCGTTCGGGTTCCGGGCGCTGACGTGGGCGGTCCAGCGGGGCAAGGCCGCGATCGTGGCGCAGCTTCTCGCGGCCGGCGCGGACCCCGATCTCCCCGGTCCGACGGGCGAACCTCCGCTGGTCGCCGCCGCCCGCCGCGGTTCCCCCGGCTGCGTGCGCGCCCTCCTGGAGCACGGGGCGCAGGGCCGGCCGGAGGCCCTGGCCGAGGCACAGCGCCGGCTGACCCTCGATGTCGAGGCCGAGCTGCGCGCCGGCCTGGAGCGGGCGCACGGATCCGGCCACGAGACGGTGACCCGTCGCTTCGCGGAGGACGGCGGCGTGACCATCGAGGTCGAACTCCGCGTCGGGGCCGAGGCGTTCGCCGCCGCCGACCAGCAGACCGGCCACGCGGCCATAGCCACCCTCCTCGAAACCTCCCTGGGCATCACCACCCCGCCCGAGGAACTGGCCGCCCGGGCCCTGCGCTGCGCGGACCCCGACCAGGACGACTGGAAGGAGGCGGTGGCGGTCCTGGGCAGGCGGCGGGACCGGAAGACGTTGCGGGCGATGAGGGACTGGTGCGGCAGTGGGGATGCACTGCGCAGGGCGTTCGGGGAGGCGGTACGGGGGTACGGGAGGCGGGCTTAGCCCGTCCGGCGTTCGAGGACGAGCGCGTCCGGCCCCCCACCCCGGCTCACATGAAGGCGCGGGACCCGACAGGCCCCGCGCCCCCACCCCCGTACAGACCCCGCGTCACACCTCCTGCGAAACCCCCCGCCGAGGCAACGCCCCGCACAGCCCCGCGCAGACCACGAACCCGCCCACCACCCACGGCATCGCCGCGGTCACCGCCCCCGTCAGCCCCTCCCCCACGTGCCCGAAGAACACCGTCCCGATCACCGCGGCCCCCAGCGCCCCACCGAACTGCTGCGCGGTGGAGAAGATCCCGGAGGCCCCGCCCGCGAGTTCCGCGGGTACGGCGGACAGCACCACGTTCACCAGCGGCACGACCAGGAACCCGAGCCCGGCCCCTGCCATGACCAGTCCCGGAACCAGCGGCCACGCCCCGGTGTGCGCGGCGGCGGAGTCGGCCACGGCGGACCACACCCAGCCGAACCCGCCCGCCATCATCAGCGCGCCCGCCGCGAGCACCAGGCGCCCGAACCGGACGGCGAGCACGTCGGCCACCGGCGCGGTCAGGAACCCGCCCACGGAGAAGGCGACCACGACCACACCCGCCTGCATCGGTGTGTAGCCCTCGCTGCCCTGCAGCCAGATCGCGAAGACCAGGAAGAAGCCCTGCATGCCGATGGAGAAGAGGAGTTGGACGAGGACGCCCACGGAGAAGGCGGGCAGCCGGAAGGCCCGTGCGGGCAGCAGCGGCACCGTCGCCGTGCCGCGCCGGCGTGACTCGACCACGCCCAGTCCGACGACCGCGAGCACCCCGGCGGCGAGGCAGACCCAGCCCCACAGCGGCCAGCCGTTGCTGCGCCCCTGCACCAGCGGCAGGACGATCGCGACCAGGCCTGAGGCGAGCACCAGACTCCCCCGTACGTCCGGTCGCCCGGCGGAGCGTTCACGTGTGGAGGGGACGAGGACGAATCCGGCCACCAGGGTCGCGACGGCCACCGGCACGTTCACCAGGAACACCGATCGCCAGCCCCAGCCGAACAGGTCGGCGTCGGTGAGCAGTCCGCCGAGCAGCACGCCGAGGGCGGAGGCGAATCCGGCCATCGCGCCGTACATCCCGAAGGCCGCTCCGCGTTCCTTGCCGTGGAAGAGCGTGCGCAACGAGCCGAGCACCTGCGGCATCAGGACCGCGGCCATCACGCCCTGCGCGGCGCGCGCCGCGATCAGCTGGCCGGGCGTCTGGGCGATCCCGCACCCGAGGCTCGCCAGCCCGAAGCCCGCCGTACCGGCGAGGAAGAGGCTCCTGCGCCCGAGCCGGTCCCCGAGGTGGCCGGAGACGATGAGGGCGGCGGCGAAGCCCAGCAGATACGCGGAGACCAGCCACTGCAGGGCGCTCTGCGAGGCGTGCAGGTCACGGCCGATGGACGGGAGGGCGACGTTCACGATCGTGCCGTCCAGCAGGTCCATCAGCGCCGCGATCATCATCACGGCGGCCGCGGCCCAGCGGCGGGGGTACGGGTCGGCCGTCGGCGGGGCGGCGGCGGGCGCGGCGAGGCTCGTGGACATCAGGGCTCCCTGGATTTATTTCGTTCGGACTAACGAAAGACTTGCACCGATCCACTCCGGACGCAAGTACTTAGTTCGACCGAACGAAATATTTGTTAGCCTGACCTCATGGGCAGCGGAGCGAGCAGGACGAGCGATAAGCAGGAAGACGTCGACGAGGTCGCCGAGGGCGCGGGGAGTGCGAAGGGCGCGCCGAGCGACGCCGAACGGCGGGCCAGGACCCTGGAGCAGCTCATGACCGTGGGCCGCGAGCACAGCGGCGTCACGGTGATGTTCCATGCGGCGGTCGCCGAGAAGCAGGGCCTGAACGCCACCGAGACCAAGACCCTCGACCTGCTCCAGCGGTTCGGCCCGCTCACCGCGAAGGACCTGGCCGAGCGCACGGGCCTGGCCCCCGCCTCCGTCACGGGCCTCGTCGACCGGCTGGAGGGCAAGGGCTTCGTCGAGAGGGTCAAGCACCCCACCGACAAGCGACGGGTGGTCGTCGAACTGAACGAGCGGAAGATCGCCGAACTGGCCGTCTTCTTCGAGGACTGGGCACGCGATGTGGTCGAGGCCTGCGAGGAGTTCAGCACGGAGGAACTGCAGACCGTGATCCGCTTCCTCGACGTCATGGCCGACCGGCAGCGGAAGGCCGCTGCCCGTCTCTCCCGCTAGACGGACAGCGGCCTTCCGGTCCCGCTCCCCCTGGGGCCGTGGCAGCCCCGTAACCGCCACGGTCCCGCTCCGCGCGCCCCGGCCGGGCGCACCGCCGGGCGATCAGCCGGGCACGCGGTCGGGGGCTCGACCTGGCGCGCGACCCGGAACCCGGTCGAACACGCGCCAGTCGTACGTCTGCCGGCAGTGGCCGCCGCAGCCCTGGTCGACGACGGGCGAGCAGGGGCCGGCCCCATGGTGAGCGGGCGGCGCCGGGAGCACGGTGCCGACCGTGACCGGCCGGAACACCTCGTCGCCGTACAGCTCCTTGAGCCGGTCGAGGACCCAGCCCACGGCCGCGCCGACGGTCATGCCGACGCGGACACTCGCGGTGCCGACCGGCTCGCCCACGGCGGCGGAGAGCCCGCCGAGAACCCTCCTCCTGACCAGGTCCAGGAGTTGGTGGACGTACTCGGCGAGGCCGGGCCACTCGATGTCGGCGAGCACCAGCGTGACGAAGTACGTCCTCGGGTACTCGGCGACCTCGTCGAGGCCGAACCAGTGGAAACGCCGGAGCGGTTCGTACACCCACCCGTCGCCCTCGCCGGTGACGGGCGCCGACTCCTCGGGGAGGAGAGAAGCCGGCAGCTTCCTCAGGTGGTCCACGGGGAACCTCAGCCGGTCCGGGAAGCCCAGCCGCTTCGCCTGCGCGTCGACGGACGCCGGTGAGCGCAGGTCGACGCGGGCCAGGTCGCCGAGACGGGCGGCACGCCCCGGGCCGCCGTTCAGGTCGGCCAGTGCCCGGGCGGCCGCACGCCTCTTCTCCTCCTCCGAGAGACCCTCGAAGCGCCTGGCGATCAGGTGCTCCGCGGCGCTCTCGTCCGCGGGCAGGGGATACCGCGCGGGCTCCGCGTGATGTACGGCGACCTTGTCCGCGGTGAGTGCGAGCTCCTGGACGACGCGCTCGGCCACGGCGCGCACCTGGGCGTGCGCGGTCGCGGGCACCAGGTGGTGGAAGGTGTCGGTCATCGCTGTTGGTCCCCCGTTGACTACAGCCTGACTACAGCCTGACTTCAGTCGCTCCGCGACGGATTGCGTACGCGCAGCCCAACCGACGGTACGGACACAGGCGTTCGGGCGCCCTGGGGTGCGCCCCGGGGAAATCCCGGGGTTCGCGCGCAGGGCTGCGCGGTCAGGGCTCCTCGGCCAACCGGGTCGCGAGCCGGGTGCGCGAGTCGACTTCGAGCTTGGGGAAGATCCGGCCGAGGTGGTATTCGACGGTCTTCACGCTGATGACGAGTTCGCGCGCCACCTGCCGGTTCGTCAGCCCTGACGCCACCAGGCGGGCGACGGCGAGCTCCTGCGGGGTGAGCAGCGCGGCGCCGCGCATCCGCGGCTCCCGGTCGGCGGGGCGCACCCCGCACGCCGCCAACTCCCGTTCGCAGCGCTCCAGATCGGGTCGGGCGTCCAGCCGTACGAAGAGGTCGCGGGCCCGCTGCAGCTCCTCCCCCGCCCGGGTGCGTTTGCCCGTACGGCGCAGGAAACCGCCGTAGGCGAAGTGCAGCAGTGCACGGTCGAAGGGGGCCTCGACATGGGCGGCGTGCTTGAGTGCGGAGCGGAACGCGCGCTCGGCTGCCGCGGTGTCACCGCGCGCCGCCTCCAGGGTGCCGCGGGCGCGGGCGGCCAGGAGCAGCGCTCCGTGGTGGCCGCGCTGGGCGGCGAGGACCTCGTACGGGGCGAGGACCTGTGCCGCGCGCTTCTCGTCGCCGAGCGCGGACCACGCGTCGGCGAGCACGTCGGCCCATGGCACGGTCCCGGGTTCCTCGAAGTCGCCGCGCGGGCCGAGGCCGAGGAGCGGCTCCAGGGCGATGACGACGTCCGCCGGGCGGCCCTGGGCGCGGGCGAGGTGGCCTTCGGCGAGGGCGGCCCACAGGGTGGGGTTCACGTGGCCCCCGCGGGCGTAGTCGCCGGCCACGCGCGCGTGGGCCTGCGCCCTGCCGAACGCGCCGCGCGCCGCGTGCACCAGCGTGGCGAGCATCCTGCAGTACAGGGCGATGTGCGGCTGGTCGGTGTCGGCGGCGAGCGACAGGGCCAGGTCGGTGTGGACGGTGGCGTCGTCCCAGCGGCCTGCGCGGTACTCGGCGGAGGCGAGCGAGGTCGCAGTGACCACCCGGAAGGAGGCCGCCCGTCCGTGACAGGCACCGAAGACCCCGGTCAAGTCCCTTACGGCGCCCGTGAGATCGCCGGTGAACTCGCGCAGGCTGCCGCGGCCGAGCAGTTCCTCCAGCTGGGCCGGGGTCGCCACCGCCGGGTCGGGCAGCGGGCCGAGTGCGGCCAGCGCGGTCGCGGCCCGGCCGCTCATCGCGAGGCCGGTCAGCCGCAGGTAGCGGATCATGTCGGTGGCGGTGTCGTCCGGCGCGAGCCGCAGCGCCAGTTCGGCCCACTCGGCCATTTCGGTGCCGTGCGCCATGCTGCCGTGCAGCGCGGCGAACTGGCCCGCGATGCGCGCCGCGAGCACCGGTTCGGTCCTCGGGTCGCAGCGGTGCCAGGCGTCGGTGAGCAGCGCCTCGGCTCTGCCGAGATCGAAGAGGCTCAGCCGTCCGAGCAGATAGCTGCGCCATCCGCCGGGCGCGAACCGTGCTGTCTCGCGGGCGACTTCGCCGACATCCGGTACGTCACCGGCGAGCAGCCTGCACTCGACGGCCTCCAGCGTGCACTGTTCGTGCGTCCCCGGGTCCGCGCCGAGCCGCGCCGCGGTCGTCAGCTGTCCCGCGGCATCGGCCCAGGCGCCCTCTGCGGCGAACCTTCTTCCCAGGGCGGCGAGTTCCGCCGAAAGCCCGGCATCGGGACCACTGGCCGCCAGCGCCCGGTGCCGCAGCCGCTCCGCCTCGTCCCTGGCGACGGCGGCAGCCCGCAGATGAAACGCGGCCCGCCGCGAGGGCCCGAGCTGGTGGTAGACGGCGGCGTGGACGAGGGGGTGCGGAAAGCGGATCAGGGGGTCCCCGGGCGCCTCGGCCAACAGCCCGGCACGTACGGCCTCTTCGAGGGCTTCGAGAGCGTCGAGGCCATAGGAGGTGACGGGGGGTTCGAGGCCCTCGGGGGTTCCGGGGGCCTCGGGGGTTCCGGGGACCCCGGCGGTTCCGGGGACCCCGGCGGTTCCGGG
>NZ_JBEXDZ010000203.1:0-15637 GCF_040606085.1 Streptomyces sp. NPDC005485
GGGGGCGTGCGCGTGGCGCCGGGGGCCGGCGAAGCCGCGTCACTGCGGGCAATCGTGCCGCCAGGGGCGGCACGGGTGGGCGCAGCGGCACCTCGTAAGCGCCGGGCTGCATGACCCACCCCCGGCCGGCACCCACACCGGGCGCGAAGGAAACAAAGGGTGAGAGGGGTTTGCCCACCCACCCCGGGTGACCGTTCAAGCGGAGGGTGCCCGGGGCCGGTGGACGTGGTCAGGTGCGGGAGACGTTGCGTTCGTAGACCAGGCGGAGGCCGATGAGGGTGAGCCAGGGCTCGTGTTCGTCGATGACCGAGGCCTCGCCTAGGACCATCGGAGCAAGTCCACCCGTGGCGATGACCGTGACGTCGTCCGGGTCGTCGGCGAGTTCGCGGGCCATCCGGGTCACGACCCCGTCGACCTGCCCGGCGAACCCGTAGACGATGCCCGCCTGCATGGCCTCGACGGTGTTCTTGCCGATCACCGCACGCGGACGGGCCAGCTCGATCTTGCGTAGCTGCGCGCCGCGGACCCCGAGGGCCTCGACGGAGATCTCGATGCCCGGGGCGATCACGCCGCCCGTGTACTCGCCGCGCGCCGAGACCGCGTCGAAGGTGGTGGCCGTGCCGAAGTCGACGACGATCGCCGGGCCCCCGTAGAGCTCGACCGCCGCGACCGCGTTGATGATGCGGTCGGCGCCGACCTCCTTGGGGTTGTCCATCAGGATCGGAACGCCGGTCTTGATGCCGGGTTCGACCAGGACGGCCGGTACGTCTCCGTAGTAGCGGCGTGTCACCTCGCGCAGCTCGTGCAGGACCGAGGGGACGGTCGAGCAGATGGCGATGCCGTCGATGCCGTCGCCGAGTTCGTCGCCGAGCAGCGGGTGCATCCCCATCAGGCCCTGGAGGAGCACGGCGAGCTCGTCCGCGGTGCGACGTGCGTCCGTGGAGATGCGCCAGTGCTCGACGATCTCCTCGCCGTCGAAGAGGCCGAGGCCCGTGTGTGTGTTGCCCACGTCGATGGTCAGCAGCATGACCGCGTTACTCCGCAGCTCGCAGGTCGAGGCCGATGTCCAGGATCGGCGCGGAGTGGGTCAGCGCGCCCACCGCGAGGTAGTCGACGCCCGTCTTCGCGTACGCCTCGGCATTGCCGAGGGTGAGGCGGCCCGAGGCCTCCAGCAGGGCGCGGCCGGCGACGAGGGCGACGGCCTCCTCGCACTCGGTGGGCGTGAAGTTGTCCAGAAGGATCAGGTCGGCGCCCGCGTCGACGACCTCGCGCAGCTGGTGCAGGGTGTCGACCTCGACCTCGATCGGCAGCTCGGGGAAGAGCTCGCGGACCGCCTTGAAGGCCTGGGCGACACCGCCCGCGGCGACCACGTGGTTGTCCTTGACCAGGGCCGCGTCCGAGAGGGACATGCGGTGGTTGACGCCGCCGCCGCACCGTACGGCGAACTTCTCCAGGGAGCGCAGTCCCGGCGTCGTCTTGCGGGTGTCGCGGACGCGGGCCTTGGTGCCCTCCAGAACGTCCGCCCACGCGCGCGTGGCCGTCGCGATGCCGGAGAGGCGGCACAGGAGGTTGAGGGCGCTGCGTTCGGCCGTCAGGAGGTCCCTGGTGAGGGTGGTGACGGAGAGGAGCTTCTGTCCGGCTTCGACGCGGTCGCCGTCCTCGACGTGCCGCTCCACTTCGAACTCGTCGGTGCAGACGACCGAGATGACGGCTTCGGCGACGCGCAGACCGGCGACGACGCCCGCCTCGCGGGCGGTGAAGTCGGCGGTGGCGACGGCGTCCTCGGGGATCGTCGCGACGGTCGTGACATCCACGCCGTGGTCCAGGTCCTCCTGGATCGCCACGTTCGCGATGTCCTCGACCTCGACGGGGTCGAGGCCGGCGTCGGCGAGGAGCTGGGCGAGCGCGGGGTCGAGGCCGCACTCCATGTACGCCTCGTCCGTGTCGGCGCCGCAGGCGCAGCCGTCGCCGCAGCCGCCGCTCTCGGCGAGGGGAAGGTCGGGGGTGCTCACTTCGGTCACTGCTCCTGGGTACGGTGCGCCGTCGGCCGGGGCCGGCTGGTCGGGGGGAAGTCTGCTGTGTCCGTGGGGTCCACGGCGAGGGTGCGGTCAGGATTCAGCCGTACGACGATGTGGCGCCGCCAGGCTGTGTCGTCCCGGTCGGCGTGGTCGTCGCGCCAGTGGCAGCCGCGGGTCTCCTCGCGCTGCCGGGCGGCGGCGACCAGGACGCGGGCGACACACAGGAGGTTGGTGGCCTCCCAGGTGTCGACGCCGGGTTCGGCCGTCTTGCCGTTCTCGTCGAGGGCGTCGCGCGCGTCCGTGTGCAGCCGCTGGAGGCGGTCGGCGGCCTGTGTGAGGGACTGCGCCGAGCGCAGGACGCCCGCCCCGTCCGTCATGATCCGCTGGATCGCGAACCGGGTCTCGGGGGCGAGCAGCGGGTGCGCGGGCTTCTCGGGGTGCGGGACGGGTACGGGCACGCGCGCGTGGAGGCCGTTTTCCGCGTGGCCCTCAATGATGTCGGCCGCGATGCGCTCGGCGTAGACCAGTCCCTCCAGGAGGGAGTTGGAGGCGAGCCGGTTGGCGCCGTGGACGCCGGTGCAGGCAACCTCGCCGCACGCGTAGAGGCCGGGCACGGTCGTACGGCCCCGGGAGTCCGTGCGGACGCCGCCGGAGGCGTAGTGGGCGGCCGGGGCGACCGGGATGGGCTCGGTGACCGGGTCGATGCCGTGGGCGCGGCAGGCGGCGAGGATCGTCGGGAAGCGGTGCTCCCACATGGCGGCGCCGAAGTGCCGGGCGTCGAGGAACATGTGCTCGGCGTCGAGCTCCTGCATGCGGCGCGTGATGCCCTTGGCGACGATGTCGCGGGGCGCGAGCTCGGCCAGCTCGTGCTGCCCGACCATGAAGCGCACACCGTCGGCGTCGACCAGGTGGGCGCCCTCGCCGCGTACGGCCTCGGAGACCAGCGGCTGCTGGCCCTCGGCGTCCGAGCCGAGGAACAGCACGGTCGGGTGGAACTGGACGAACTCCAGGTCGCTGACCTCGGCGCCCGCGCGCAGGGCGAGCGCGACGCCGTCCCCGGTGGAGACGGCGGGGTTGGTGGTCGCGGAGAAGACCTGGCCCATGCCGCCGGTCGCGAGGACCACGGTGGGGGCGTGCACGGCGCCCACGCCGTCGTGCTGGCCCTCTCCCATGACGTGCAGGGTGACTCCGGCGGTGCGGCCGTCGGCGTCCGTGAGGAGGTCCAGGACGAGCGCGTTCTCGACCGTGCGCAGGCCACGCGCGCGTACCGCCTCGACGAGGGCGCGGGAGATCTCGGCGCCCGTCGCGTCGCCGCCCGCGTGCGCGATGCGGCGGCGGTGGTGGCCGCCCTCGCGGGTGAGTTCGAGGTCGCCCTCCTCGGACTCGTCGAAGTGGGCGCCGGTCGCGATGAGGCGGCGTACGGCGTCGGGGCCCTCGGTGACGAGGATGCGTACGGCTTCCTCGTCGCACAGGCCGACGCCCGCGACCAGTGTGTCGTCGAGGTGCTGTTCGGGGGTGTCGCCCTCGCCGAGGGCCGCGGCGATGCCGCCCTGCGCCCAGCGCGTGGAGCCGTCGTCCAGGCGGGCCTTGGTGACGACGACGGTCGTCAGGCCCGCGGCCTCGCAGCGGAGGGCGGCGGTCAGGCCCGCGACGCCGGAGCCCACGACCACGACGTCCGCGGTGAGGGACCAGCCCGGGGCGGGCGCGTGCAGTCGTATGCCGGTACCAGTGCTGGTACCCGTACCTGTGCCGGTCACGAAGCGGCTCCGAAGGTGAGGGGGATGTTGTCGATCAGCCGGGTCGTGCCGACCCGGGCGGCGACGGCGAGGACCGCCTCGCCGGTGAAGTCGTCCTCGATCTCGGTGAAGTCGGACGGGTCGATCAGGGCCACGTAGTCCAGGGACAGCGGCGGCTGGACGCGGGCGGCTTCGTCCAGGACGAGGCGGGCGGCCTGGCGGACGCCCTGGGGGCCGCCGGGCTCGGCCTTGGCAACGGCGTGTGTGTCGGCGGCCGCACGCGACTCGCCGAGGGCGCTGAGGGCCTCGGCACGCGCGTGCGTGGCGGGCACTTCGCGGGCCCGCGCGCGCAGGGCCTCCTGGGCGGCGTGCCGGTCACTGCCCGCGAACAGGGCCTGGGAGAGGGCGAGCGCGGTGCGCCGCTCCGCGGGCGACAGGTAGCGGTTGCGGCTGGAGAGGGCGAGGCCGTCCTCCTCGCGCACGGTGGGCACGCCCACGATCTCCACGCCGAAGTTCAGATCGCGCACCATCCGCCGGATCAGGGCGAGCTGCTGGGCGTCCTTCTGCCCGAACAGCGCCACGTCGGGGCGGGTGAGGTGCAGCAGCTTGGCTACGACGGTGAGCATGCCGTCGAAGTGCCCGGGGCGGACGGCTCCTTCGAGGCGTTCGCCCATGGGGCCGGCGCTGATGCGCACCTGGGGCTCGCCGCCGGGGTAGACCTCGTCCGCCGAGGGGGCGAACACGGCGTCCGCGCCCGCCTGTTCGGCGATCTTGATGTCGGCGTCCAGGGTGCGCGGGTAGCGGTCGAGGTCCTCGCCCTTGCCGAACTGCAGCGGGTTCACGAAGACGGTGACGACGACCTCGCCCTCGGGTCCGGCGATCTCGCGGGCGGTGCGTACCAGTGTGGCGTGGCCCTCGTGCAGGGCGCCCATGGTCATGACGACGGCGCGGCGGCCGCCCCGTACGCGCGCGTGCAGCTCGTCGGCGGTGCGCAGGAGGGTGGTGGTCATCCGGCGTCTCCCTCGGTGCCGTTGGCGAGGACTCCGAGGAGGTCCTCGGCGAGTTCGGGCTTGAGCAGCCCGTGCGCGAGCGCGCGGTCGGCGGTCGCCCGGGCCATCGCCAGGTAGCCGGCGACGGTCCCGGGGGCGTGCTTGCGCAGCTCGGCGACGTGCGCGGCGACGGTGCCCGCGTCCCCGCGTGCGACCGGCCCGGTGAGGGCGCCGTCGCCCGACCTGAGGGCGTTGTCGAGGGCGGCGCCGAGGAGCGGGCCGAGCATCCGGTCCGGGGCTTCGACGCCCGCGGCGCGCAGCAGCTCCATGGACTCGGCGACCAGGGTGACCAGGTGGTTCGCGCCGAGGGCGAGGGCGGCGTGGTAGAGCGGGCGGCTGTCCTCGGCGATCCACTCGGGCTCGCCGCCCATCTCGATCACCAGGGCCTCGGCGGCGAGGCGCAGTTCCTCGGGCGCGGTGACGCCGAAGGAGCAGCCGGCGATCCGCTGGACGTCCACGGGGGTGCCGGTGAAGGTCATGGCGGGGTGCAGGGCCAGCGGCAGTGCGCCCGCCCGCAGCGCGGGGTCGAGTACGCGCGTGCCGTAGCGCCCGGAGGTGTGCACGAGCAACTGTCCGGGCCGGACGGCGCCCGTTTCGGTGAGGCCCTCGACGAGTCCGGGCAGGGCGTCGTCCGGGACGGTCAGCAGGACCAGGTCGGCGCGCCGCAGGACTTCCGCCGGGGTCACCACGGGCACGTCGGGCAGCATCTCGGCGGCCCGCCGCACGGAGGCGTCGGAGACGCCGGAGACGGCCACCGGGCGGTGCCCGGCGAGCTGGAGACACCCGGCGAGGGCGGGGCCGACACGGCCGGCGCCGACCACGCCGACGGTGAGCCGCGCGGGGCGGTCCCTGGGGTCTGGCTGTTGGAATGTACTCACTCGACGGCGGCCTTCCCGTTCCAGTCCGCTCGGGGTACCGGACGATGTACCGGACGATTTCTCGTCATGTTAACGCGATTGGTTCGAGGGCCGGTCGGTTGTCCACAGGCTGTGGGTTTCCCCACGGCTTCGGCGAGCGGAAATGGGATGCCCGGCCGCGGCCGCTCACGACATGATCCGGAGATGAGCGATACAGGTGAGCAGACGGCGCAGGAGACGGCCGAGCAGAAGCGGAAGCGGCGGCTGGCCGCCCGGCGCGGGGCCGAGCGTGTCATGTGGCGGCCTCCGTTCCTGTACACGGTGCGCGAACGGCTGGCCTGGCTGACCGAGGCGGCGGAGGGCGCCTACGACCTCGACGAACAGAGCGACATCTACGGCGGCGGGATCGTCGAGACCCTGGAGGAGCGGGTCGCGGCCCTGCTCGGCAAGGAAGCGGCCGCCTTCTTTCCCAGCGGCACGATGGCCCAGCAGGTCGCCCTGCGCTGCTGGGCGGGCCGCACCGGCGACCCGACGGTGGCGCTGCATCCGCTCAGCCACCCCGAGGTCCACGAACGGCACGCCTTCAGCCAGGTCAGCGGGTTGCGCCCGGTCCATGTGACCACCGAGCCCAGGCTGCCGACCGCCGACGAGGTGCGTGACTTCGAGGAGCCCTTCGGGGCTCTCATGCTCGAACTGCCGCTGCGGGACGCCGGTTTCGTGCTGCCCTCCTGGGAGGAGCTCGAAGCGGTCACCGAGGCGGCACGCGCGCGGGATGCCGTCGTGCACTTCGACGGGGCCCGGCTGTGGGAGTGCACCACGCACTTCGGCCGCACCCTGGAAGAGATCGCGGGCCTCGCGGACAGCGTCTACGTGTCGTTCTACAAGTCGGTCCAGGGCTTCGGCGGCGCGGCGATCGCGGGCCCCAGGACGCTCGTCGACGAGGCGAAGACCTGGCGGCACCGGTACGGCGGCCAGCTCTTCCAGCAGTTCCCGACCGCGCTGTCGGCCCTCATCGGCCTGGATCGGGATCTTCCCCGGCTGCCGGAATGCGTGGCCCACGCGCGCGTGGTCGCCGCCGCGCTGCGCGAAGGGTTCGCCGAGGCCGGGGTCCCGTGGGCGCGCGTGCACCCGGAGGAGCCGCACACCCACCAGTTCCAGCTCTGGCTGCCGTACGAGCCCGAGGTCCTCATGGAAGCGGGGATGCGGCAGGCCGAGGAGACGAAGACCGCCCTCTTCTCCCAGTGGTGGGACCGCAGCGGGCCCGGTCTGGCGTTCACCGAGGTCACGGTCGCGGCCCCGGGTCTTGAGTGGACGGCGCGGGACGTGAAGGCGGCGGTCGCGGACTTCGTACGACGGCTGCCCGGCGAGGTCAGCAAGTAGGGCGCGAAGCAGAGCGGGCGTGCAGCCACCTGCTCAGGGCTCCCCGTATCCGCCCATGGGCCGGGCGGCCCGCCAGGACGGCCCGGAACCGCCGGTAGTCGCGCAGCTCGCGCACGGTCTGCCGGTCGTGGGTGCCGGGCGCGGGCGGGGCGGCCTCGCCGTGCTGCAGGGCGCGGTGGGTGTCGAGGAGGTACTGCTGCGTGATGCTCATGGCTGATCGCCTCTTCGGGAATCTCGGGACGGGTAACGGGATCCGAAGGCCCCGCGCGGACTGCCCCGGTGCTCCCAGCCTGCACCCGTTCAGGGCGTACGTCGCCTCGATTGACGGCCGCCGTCAATCGACGGCCGCGTTGTCAGTGCCGGGGTGCACCATGTGGTCATGAGCGTGCACATCGACATCGCCGGGCTGCGACGGGAGCGGATCGCCGTCGTGCCCTCCCCCCTGGCCGAGCTCGGCATGGCGCTGCACGCACTGTCAGAGCCCGGGCACCACCCCGGGCTGCAGGGCTGGGCGACCGGCGTGACCGCCCGGCTCGACTCGCACCTGGCGGACCGGATGTGCGAGGCCGACTTCCTGTGGCGGTCGACGTTCTCGGACCTGTTCCTGCCCTGTGCGGGCATCCCGGGCGGGCCCACGCTCCCGGGCGCGACGCTCCCCGAGGACCTGGACCTGCTGGACAAGCTGACCGACCGGCAGTTCGTGGACGCGGCGCTGGAGTTCACCTGCGCTCTGGCATACGACGCGCAGGGACCCGACGCGCTCTCCGACCTCGCGGTGCGGCGGCGCGCGCTGGACCTGGCGGCCTCGCGCGGTCCGCAGCAGGTGCGGTTCACCCGGCGGCTGCTGGAGGACCCGCCGAGCGTTCGGGCCTGGCTGCGGCAGTTCCTGGAGGACTGCGACGAGGCCTTCTTCGCGGAGGCCTGGTCGCGGCTGCGCCACCAGCTCGCGGCCGACGCCCGGCACAAGACGGAGCTGCTGCGGCGCAAGGGCCTCACGGAAGCGCTGGCCGCGGTGTCCCCCGCGGTGGCGCTGGACGAGAGCGCCGGGCGGATCGTCATCGACAAGCTCACGGAGGGCCGCACGGTCACCGCGGACGGCGGCCTCCTGCTCGTCCCCACCAGCCTCGGCCGCCCCCATCTCATGGTGCTCCACCGGTACGGCTGGCAGCCGGTGCTGCACTACCCGGTCAGCACGTCCGAGCTGAGCGATCCGCCTTCGGTCGAGCAGCTGTCCCGGCGCATGAGCGCGCTGTCCCACCCGGTCCGGATGCGGATCTCGCGCCATCTGGCCCGCAGCGCGTACACCACGGGCGAGCTGGCGCAGATGCACGGGATGACGGCACCGGAGATATCCCGGCACCTGGGCGTGCTGAAGAAGGCGGGCCTGCTCACCACCCGCCGCCGCGGCCGGTACGTACTGCACCAGCTGGACGTGACCGTGGTGGCTCGGCTGGGCAGCGACTTCCTGGAGGGCATCCTGCGCTGACACCCGGTTCTCGGAGCGTCAGTCGAACCGGATGTGCCTGACGCCGATCCGCACCTGACGCAGCCGCGTGCGCAGTGCGCCCTCCTTGTTCGGGGTAAGGGTGAGCCCGGCCAGCACGGCGATCCGGTCAGCGGTCTTCGGCACCGTCGTGTGATCCGTCCACAGATGCTCGGCGAACTCCGGCTCGCGCAGCCGTTCCAGGCAGTGGTCGAGCTGCTGCACGGCCCAGCTCTCGCGGCGCAGCGGGGCGTCCTTGCCCGCGACGTACCCGAGGAGGTGCCCGAAGCCGCGCTCGCGCAGCCGCCGCAGTACGGTCTCGCGCTCGGCGAGGAGGGTGAAGTGCCGTACGTCGTGGCCGAGTTCGCGCAGCCGTCCGACCGTGTCGTCGAAGTACCCGGAGTCCGTGACCGTCATGGGGACGATCACCGGGCCGTCGTGCTTGGTGAGGGCGAGGTCGAGCACCTCGACGACGCCCTGCCGCCAGGACGCCAGGTCCTGGAAGTCGCCCCGCAGTTCGGGCGGCAGCATGCGGCGCAGGCCGAAGCCGGCGTGTTCGGGATCGCAGATGACGCTGCCGGGCAGCCGCCGCTGGATCTCGTGTGCGGTCTGTGTCTTGCCGCCCCCGAAGGGGCCGTTGATCCACAGGAGCATGCGCAGACCCTAGTGGGCGCCGGTCACGCCCGGGTCACGCCCCCGTTTGCCCGGCTCTCAGCCGTTCCCTCCGGCGCGCACCAGACCCGTCTCGTACGCGAGGACGACCACCTGGACGCGGTCGCGCAGGCCGAGCTTGGTCAGGATGCGGCCGACATGGGTCTTCACGGTCGCCTCCGACAGGACCAGCCGCGCCGCGATCTCGCCGTTGGACAGACCCTGCGCCACCAGGATCATGACCTCGCGCTCGCGGCCGGTGAGCCGCTCCAGCTCCTTGTGCTGGGGCTCGTTGCCGGCGTTGGGCAGCATCGGCGCGAAGCGGTCGAGCAGGCGCCGGGTGGTGGAGGGCGCGACTACGGCGTCGCCGCTGTGCACGGAGCGGATGGCGGCGAGCAGTTCGCCGGGCGGCACGTCCTTGAGCATGAAGCCGGAGGCGCCCGCCTTCAGCCCGGAGAAGGCGTACTCGTCGAGGTCGAAGGTGGTCAGGATGAGCACCTTCGGCGGGTCGGACTCCATGCAGATGCGGCGGGTCGTCTCCACGCCGTCCAGCTTCGGCATGCGGACGTCCATCAGCACGACGTCGACCGCGGTCGCCCGCAGCACCTGGAGGGCCTCGACGCCGTCGCCCGCCTCGGCGACGACCTCCATGTCCGGCTGGGCGGCGAGCACCATCCGGAAGCCGGTGCGCAGCAGCACCTGGTCGTCGACGAGCATCACGCGGATCGCCATCGGGGTCCCTTTCACATTCGTACGGAGGTCGGTGGGCGCGGGTGTGTACAGGTGTCAGTGGGCGGGCTTGAGGGGCAGCAGGGCGCTGATGCGGAAGCCTCCACCGGGGCGCGGGCCCGCGTCCAGGGTGCCGCCGACCATGCCGACGCGCTCACGCATGCCGATCAGGCCGTGCCCCTGCCCGTCGACGCCCCCGTCCTCGTACAGCTCGTGCGGGGCGCCCTTGCCGTCGTCCTCGACGAGCAGTCCGAGGCCGTCGTCGAAGTAGACCAGGCGGACGCTCGCGCCCGCGTTCGGGCCCCCGTGCTTGCGGGTGTTGGTGAGCGCCTCCTGCACGATGCGGTACGCCGTGAGCTCGACGCCGCTGGGCAGCGGGCGCGGGGTGCCCTCGACCTTGTAGTCGACGGGCAGGCCCGACGTACGGCACTGCTCGATGAGGTCGTCGAGCTGTTCGACGTCGGGCTGCGGCACGTACTCGCCGCCCTCCTGGTGCTCGCCGGTGCGCAGGACGCCGAGCAGGCGGCGCATCTCGGCGAGGGCCTGGCGGCCGGTGCCGGAGATCGTCTCCAGGGCCTTCTTCGCCTGGTCGGGGGCGGTGTCGAGGACGTAGGCGGCGCCGTCGGCCTGGACCACCATCACCGACACGTTGTGCGCGACGACGTCGTGCAGTTCGCGGGCGATCCGGGCGCGCTCGGCGGCGACGGCGACCTTGGACTGCGCCTCGCGTTCCTTCTCCAGACGGGCGGCGCGCTCCTCCAGCTGGGCGAGGTAGGCGCGGCGGGTGCGGATGGAGTCGCCGAGGACCCAGGCCAGCGCGAAGGGCACGCTGAGGAAGACGGCCGCCATGACCTGGCCGAACCCGCTGGAGTGCTCGTCCGGCCAGCGGATCTGCGACAGCGGCGCCGCGCACAGGCCCGCGACCAGTCCGAACCGGGAGGCCCAGCGGGCACCGTCCGCGGCCACCGTGTAGACGATCACCAGCATCGCGAAGTCGGCCGGGACCAGCGCCATGTTCAGGACGAGCTGGGCCAGGCCCACGGCGGCGGTCAGCAGCAGCATCGTCTCGGGCATCCGCCGGCGCAGGGCGATGACCAGGCACAGCAGGACGGTGATCGGGACCGCCACGACGGCGAGGTGGGTTCCCCCGTCCTCTCCCCCGCGGGCGGATCCGCTCATGGCGGAGATCCCGAGCAGGACGACGGCCCAGAAGCTGTCGACCCATGTCGGGTGCCTGCGGAGGAAGTCATAGAGACGCTGCACGTAACCCAGAGTAGGGAAGCGTGCAGCGGGCAGGGGTCAACCGGAGGACCGATCCGCGAACGGCGCGCGTACTCCCCAAGGTGGAGGCTCCCTGGTCCGTGGCGCCTGGATCGCGTCCCGGATCTCCTCCGGGATCGCATCCTGAAGCACGCCGGGAAGCACGCTCCGGAGCGCGCCGGGGAGCGCACAGCGAGGCGTGCGCCGACCGGTCGCCCCGCGCATCCCCGGGTGCCCGGCGGCGCTTAGCCTGGCGCCGTGACGGATCGGACGGCGGGTGAGTGGCGCGGCTGGCGCGAGGCTGCGGAGGAGGCTCTGTACGGGCCGTCGGGCTTTTATCGCAGGCCGGAGGGGCCGGCGGGCCATTTCCGTACGTCGGTGCACGCGTCCCCGCTCTTCGCCGGTGCGGTGGCCCGGCTGCTGTGCCGGGTCGACGCCGCGCTGGGGCACCCGGCGGCGCTCGCCTTCGTCGACATGGCGGCGGGCCGCGGCGAACTGGTGACGGGAGTCCTCGCCGAACTCCCCGCCGACGTGGCCTCCCGGGTGCGTGCGTACGCCGTCGAACGCGCCGACCGCCCACGTGATCTTGATCACCGGATCGAGTGGTGCGCCGAGCCCCCGAAGGGGATCACCGGGCTGCTGTTCGCCAACGAGTGGCTGGACAACGTGCCGCTCGACGTCGCCGAGGCAGACGCACAGGGCGTGGCCCGGCTGGTTCTCGTACGGCGGGACGGGACCGAACGCCTCGGGGAGCCCGTCGCGGGGGCGGACGGGGAGTGGCTGCGCAGATGGTGGCCGCTCGCCGACGACGGTCCCGGTGCTCGCGAGGAGGCCGGGCTCCGCGAGGGCTTCCGTGCCGAGATCGGACTCCCCAGGGACCTCGCCTGGGCCGCCGCCGTCGCGGGCCTCGACCGAGGTCTCGCCGTCGCCGCCGACTACGCGCACCGCGCCGGGGCGCGACCGCCGTTCGGGACGCTCACCGGCTTTCGCGCGGGACGCGAGACGGCGCCCGTGCCGGACGGGTCGTGCGACATCACGGCACACGTCGCACTGGACGCGTGCAGGCTGCCCGGAGGTCGCGTGATCACCCAGCGGCACGCACTGCGCGCGCTCGGCGTGAGCGGCGCACGCCCCTCGCTCTCGCTCGCGTCCACGGACCCGACTGCGTACGTGCGCGCCCTCGCGGGCGCCGGTGCGGCCGCCGAACTCACCGCGCCGGGCGGGCTCGGCGGCTTCGGCTGGCTGCTCCAGCCCGCCGGGGACCCGGAACTGCGCGGCCGCCTGCTCGGCCTACTTGTCGATGTCCCCGACGACGAAGAACAGTGACCCCAGGATCGCCACCATGTCCGCGACCAGCGTGCCCGGCAGCAGTTCGGTGAGCGCCTGGATGTTGTTGTACGAGGCCGAGCGCAGCTTCAGCCGGTACGGGGTCTTCTCGCCCTTGCTGACCAGGTAGTAGCCGTTGATGCCGAGGGGGTTCTCGGTCCACGCGTACGTGTGGCCCTCGGGGGCCTTCAGCACCTTCGGGAGGCGCTGGTTGATCGGCCCGGGCGGCAGCTCCGCGAGCCGGTCGAGGCAGGCGTCGGCGAGTTCCAGGGCGTTGTGGGTCTGCTCCAGGAGGCACTCGAAGCGGGCGAGGCAGTCGCCCTCCTGGCGCGTGACCACCTTCAGCGTGTCCTGGAGCTCCCCGTAGGCGAGGTACGGCTCGTCGCGGCGCAGGTCGAAGTCCACGCCGGAGGCGCGCGCGATGGGCCCGCTCACTCCGTAGGCGTGCACGGCCTCCGGCGTCAGGACGCCCACGCCCCGCGTGCGCCCCCGGAAGATCTCGTTGCCGAGCACCAGCTCGTCGTACACGTTCATCCGCGAGCGGACGTCGGCGACAGCCGCGCGCGCACGCGTGGCCCATCCCGCGGGAAGGTCCTCCTTGAGGCCGCCGACGCGGTTGAACATGTAGTGCATGCGCCCGCCGGAGATCTCCTCCATGACGTGCTGGAGCTCCTCGCGCTCCCGGAAGGCGTAGAAGATCGGTGTGATTCCGCCCAGTTCCAGGGGGTACGACCCCAGGAACATCAGATGGTTCAGGACGCGGTTCAGCTCCGCGAGCAGCGTGCGCATCCACACCGCGCGCTCGGGGACCTCCATCCCGAGCATCCGCTCCACGCCGAGGACCACGCCCAGCTCGTTCGAGAACGCGGAGAGCCAGTCATGGCGGTTGGCGAGCATCACGATCTGGCGGTAGTCGCGCGCCTCGAAGAGCTTCTCCGCGCCGCGGTGCATGTAGCCGATGACGGGCTCCGCGTGCTGAATGCGCTCACCGTCGAGCACGAGCCGCAGCCGCAGCACGCCGTGGGTGGACGGGTGCTGGGGCCCGATGTTGAGCACCATGTCGGTGCTCTCCGCGGCGCCGCCGATACCGACCATGGTCTCCGTCGTGGGAGTCATGGGGACAGTCTGTCGTACGTACGCTGACCACATGGAGACGGGGAGCATGAAGACCACCGGGATGACGGACGGCGCCGGGGGCGGGCCCGTGTGGAACGGGCTGCCGCCGGGGCTGCTGCGCATGCGGCGCCTGTTGCTGGTGGTGTGGCTGGGGCTGCTAGCGCTCGCCGTGGCGCTGCTGGTGGGCTGGCTCGCCGGTCTCACCTGGGCGGCGTTCGCGCTGGTGCCGCTCGCCGGGATCCCGTGGGGCTGGGTCTTGCTCGGCCGCAACTGGCGCTCCTGGCGGTACGCCGAGCGCGCGGACGACCTGCTGATCAGCCGGGGTGTGCTGTGGCGCGAGGAGACCGTGGTGCCGTACGGGCGGATGCAGCTGGTCGAAGTGACCTCGGGCCCTGTGGAACGCCACTTCGGGCTCGCCAGCGTGCAGCTGCACACGGCCGCCGCCGCGACGGACGCCTGCATCCCGGGCCTCGACCCGGCCGAGGCCGAACGCCTGCGCGACCGGCTGACAGAGCTGGGCGAGGCCCGATCGGCGGGGCTGTGACCACGCCGCCGCCGTCGCCCTCGCGCGACGCCCGTGACGCGGAGGTGACGCCGAAGATCACGCAGGCCACCGCGGTATCTGCCGCGTCCGCCGTGCCTGAGGTGCCTGACGTGCCTGACGGGACTGACGTGCCTGGCGTGCCTGGCGTGCCTGACGAGAAGCCGCTGACCGAACGCCGTCTCCACCCCGTCACCCCGCTGCGGCGGGCCTGGGCGCCGGTCGCCGTGATCGCCGGGTGGGCCGTGCACGATCCCGATCAGGCGCAGCACCAACTGACCCGGCTGACCACGACCGCGCTGCTCGTCGGACTCGCGGTGCTGGTGCCGGCCGCCGCTCTCTACGGCTTTCTGACCTGGTGGTTCACCCACTTCGCGGTGACCGCGTCCGAACTGCGTATCCGTACCGGCCTGTTGTTCAGGCGCACCGCGCACATCCGGCTCGACCGGCTCCAGGCCGTCGACATCACCCAGCCGCTGCTGGCCCGCGTCGCGGGCGTCGCCAAGCTCAAACTGGATGTCATCGGCGCCGCCAAGAAGGACGAACTGGCCTATCTGGGCGAGGGCGAGGCACGGGCCCTGCGCGCCGAACTCCTCGCGCGCGCGGCCGGGTTCACGCCCGAGACCGCGCAGGAGGTGGGCGAGGCGCCGGTACGGCAGTTGCTGCACATCCCCGCCGGCGTCCTCGCCGTGTCCCTCGTGCTCACCGGCGCGACCTGGGGTTCCCTGGCCGCCGCGCTCGTCGTGCCGCCGCTGCTCTGGTTCGCCACCCACAGCCTGTGGACGGTCCTCGCGACCGGGCTGCCGCTGCTCGGCACGGCGGGCGCGAGCAGCGTGGGGCGGTTCGTCGCCGAGTACGACTGGACGGTCGGCGAATCCCCGGACGGGCTCCGGATCGACCACGGACTCCTCGACCGCGCGCACGAGACGGTGCCCCCCGGCCGCGTACAGACGGTACGGATCGTCGAACCGCTGCTGTGGCGGCGGCGCGGCTGGGTGCGGGTGGAGCTGGACGTGGCGGGGTCCTCCAACTCCGTGCTCGTGCCGGTCGCCCCGCGCGCGATCGCCGAGTCGGTGATCGCGCAGGTGCTTCCGGGGGTGACGGTGCCCTCGTCCCTGTCACGGCCGCCGCGCCGGGCGGGGTGGTGCGTGCCGCTGTGGTGGCGGGGGTACGGGCTCGCCGTCACCGACACCGTCTTCGCGGCACGGCACGGGCTGCTGCGCCGCACCCTGTCGCTGGTGCCGCACGCGAAGGTGCAGAGCGTACGACTCAAGCAGGGGCCCTGGGCGCGCCTCAGGGGCGTCGCCGACGTCCACGTGGACACGGGGGCCAACAAGACGGTGACGGCCCGGCTGCGGGACGCCCACGAGGCCGCGCAGCTGCTCCGGTCGCAGGCCGACCGCTCCCGCACGGGGCGTCGGGAGGCGCGGCCGGACCGCTGGATGGCGTGACGAGAGCGGCGCGGCGCGGGACGACGTTCGTCGTCCCGCG
>NZ_JBEXDZ010000204.1:0-15418 GCF_040606085.1 Streptomyces sp. NPDC005485
GGCTCACGCCGCTGGGGAGCCCTCGCGTCGAGGCCTCCCCAGCGGCGTCACCGTTCCGATCGCTCAGTTGCTCAGAGCGGCTGCCAGCTCCTGGATGCGCGGGTGGTTCGCCAGCGCCCACCGCACGGTCTTCGGCGCGCGCCCGAGCAGGGTCTCCAGCTCGTCGGTGATGCCGCCGTATCCTCCGCGGCCGATGATCCGTGTCAGGGTCTTCAGGTGCTCCGCGATGTGTGGGTACGCGGACATGTTGGTGTCCACGTAGGTCTTGTTCCAGGTTTCGATGTCTTCGGGAACATATGTGACAGGGCTTCCCAGTACGGCCGCGAAGTCCTCCGCGATCCCGTGCATGTCCTTGAGCTCCGGGCCGGTGAGCGCGTAGGACTTCGAGATGTGCGGCGCAGGGTCGGCCAGGATCTTCGCGCACAGTTCCGCGACGTCGTAACCGGCGATGGGTGCGAGCCGGTGGTCGCCGAAGGGCAGGCGCAGTTCACCGTCGGCCAGTGAGCCCAGGGCCAGCCAGGTCATGATGGGGTTCTCGACGAAGAAGGCCGCCTGCACGTTGACGGTCGGGAGGCCGGACCACTCCAGCACCTGCTCGGCGACCCAGTGGGCCCGTTGCTGCGGCGACCAGTTGGCGACGAGTCCGCCGAGCCGCGCGCGCCGTTCCTCTTCCGGCGCGGTCATCCTGTCGAACGTCATGAAGGACTGCTCGTACTCGGAGATGTTGACGAACACCTCGATGTCGCCCTGGGCCCGTGCCGCCGCGGCCATCAGGCTGACGGCGTCCGTGTAGTACGGCGACAGGCTCATGCTGAAGTAGATGCGCCGGACGCCCTTCAGCGCGGCGGTCACGTCGGCGATGGTGAGCAGGTCACCGACGAAGACCTCCGCCCCGGCCTCGCGGAGCGCGTGGGCGCGTTCGTCGTCCTGCCGTACGAACGCGCGCACCGGGTGCCCTTGTTCGAGCAGCATGTCGACCATCATGCGGCTCACGCCGCCGATCGCTCCGCCCGCACCGGTGATCAGAATGGGATTGCGCTCCGACATAGATATGTCCTCTGTCTGGTTGGGGTGGGTCGTTGTGCGGAAAGTGCAGCTGTCAGCGGAGGCTGAGGATGGCGTCGACCAGCAGGTCCGGCTGCTGCTCCTGCAGGAAGTGACCGGCGCCGGGGATCGTCAGGTGGTTTCGTCCCTGCGCACCGGGGACGCGGGCCTGGAAGGCCTGCTCGAATGCGCGCGTGATGTCCTCGTGTTGGGCGAACGCGGTGAGGAAGGGCTTCTCGAAGTCGGCGAGCCCGGCCCAGGCGCGGTTCAGCATCGAGGCGGGCGGTTCTGTGGCGTCGAGCGGGACGAGCTGGGGGAACTGCCGTGCTCCGACGAAGTGCCGCTCGGACGGGAAGGGGGCGTCGTAGGCGGCCGCTTCCTCGTCGGTGAGGACGTGGGCGGTCTGGTTGAGCGCGCTGTCGGGGCTGCCGACGGCCCATGAGGAGGTCAGGCCGGGCGACTCGGACTGCTCCAGCCAGCGTAGGAACGCGCTCGCCGCGGGCGCGAACTCCTCCGCAGTGAAGGCGGCCACGACCTCCGGGGCGGCCAGTCCCGTGTTGGCGGCGACCACGCCCGCGAACCGATCCGGCGTGAGCCCGACGTGGACGAGAAAAACGAACCCGCCCCAGTCCTGCCCGAACAGCGTGATGTCCGTGAGGCCGAGCCGGTCCAGCCAGGCGCCGGTCCAGGCGACGTGGGACTCGTAGGTGTACGCCGCCCGGTCGGCCGGCTTGTCGGAGCGGCCGAATCCGATCAGGTCGGGCACCAGGACACGTCGGCCGGACGCCACCAGGCCGGGAATCATCTTCCTGTACAGGTAGCCCCAGGTCGGCTCGCCGTGAGCAAGGACCACGACCGGGCCGTCGGGCGGCCCCTCGTCGACGTAGTGCATGCGCAGGCCGTCGCCGACCGTGGCGTACCGAGGCTCGTACGGCCAACCGGAGAGGCCGTCGAAGCGCTCGTCAGGTGTTCGTTCGATGTCCACGCGAGTAACCGTAACAGTGTTTTGATTGCTCGCCCCAACCCGTTCGGCCGCCATGTGGCCGGAGGGTTCCCGGGCCGCCTCCGCGACCTGCTGTGATGAGGGAGATTCCCCTGTGGGGTGGGCATGGCCTAGGTGAGGGGCGTCGGTCGGCAACACCGTGAGGTGACCCCGCGAAGTATCCGTAACGGCGTTGCAATATGCTGGCGTCATGGCGAGGCTCAAGACACATGACGAAGCGCTCCGGCAACGGCTCCTGCACCGCGCGGCCGCCACGGTCTTCGACCGGGGCACGGCTGCGCTGAGCCTGCGGCAGCTCGCGACGGACGCGAAGACCTCGACCACGGCGGTCTACTCGCTCTTCGGCAACAAGGCCGGCCTGCTCGACAGCCTTTACCAGGAGGCGGTACGGCTCTTCGTCGCACGCCTGGCCGCCATCCGCCCGACCGGCGACCCGGCCGCTGACGTGATCCACCTCGGGCTCGCCTACCGCGAATACGCCGTCGCCAACCCGCACCTCTACGCGATCCTCTTCGCCGACCGCAGCGTCCACTGCCCGTCCGACGCGGACCGGCCGCGCGAGGTCACCGAGACCTACCGGCCCCTTGTCGACGCCGTGCGTCGCGGACAGCGAGCCGGCCAGTTCACGTCCGACTCCACCCCCGAAGTCATCGCCCTGTCGGTCTGGGGAACCGCCCACGGCCTGGTGTCCCTGGTGCTCTCGGGCAACGAGCCGCCGGGGCTGGGGGTCGCCGACTGCTACGAGCGGGCGCTGCGGGCACTGGTGACGGGGTGGCGACAGGGCGAGGAGGAGGCTCCGCGGTTCACGGACGTGACGTGATCCCGGTCCGCGACGAACTCAGGACGTCAGCGGCGTGTGTGTCCCCAAGGGGCCGCGGGTGATACGTGAGAGGGCGGGGGCTTCCCTCGCCCGGCTCGGCGGTGACGGGGTGGGCGAGCAGGAGGTGGCAGCGTTGAACCGCCGCCCTGCTACCGCCCGTTCTGCTGTAGGCCAAGACCGTCGCGCCCCCCACGCCACGGGCGACAGGATCCTCACATGCAGCCGATCCTCGTTCTCGTGCACAGTCCGTCCGCGGGTCCCGCGACCTGGCGCCCGGTGGCCGAATGCCTGACCGCGGCGGGGTACCGGTTACGGGTGCCGTCCCTGCTGCACATAGGTGTCAGTGGCCCGCCCTTCTGGCCCCGTGTCGTCGGCGCCGTGCGTGATGACCTGCGGGAGGTTCCGGCCGGGAGTGCCGTCACGTTGGTGGCGCACAGCAACGCGGGCTTGTTTCTTCCGGTGATTCGCGCGGGTCTCGATCATCCGGTGACGGGTTCGGTTTTTGTTGATGCCGCGCTGCCGGGGCGGGTCGGGTCGACCCCGGTCGCCGCGCCCGAGTTGCTGGAGTTCCTGCGCCCGACGGCGGTGAACGGACGGTTGCCGCGCTGGACCGACTGGTGGGACGAGGCGGACGTCGCCCCGATGTTCTCCGATCCGCTGGTGCGCCAGGAAGTCGTCGAGGAGCAGCCGACCCTGCCGCCGGACTACTACGAGCAGCGCATCCCGGTGCCCGACGGCTGGGACGATCACCCCTGCTCCTACTTGCTGTTCGGTCCTCCGTACGACGACCTTGCCGTCGAGGCGCGCGAACGCGGCCGGCGTGTGGCGCACCTGCCCGGCGAGCACCTCCATCAGATCGTCGATCCTGTCGGCACGGCCCGGCACATCGTCGAACTCGCTGCCACGGGTTGATCCACGTCCGCTGCACAGGGTGCGTGAGCTGGTCTGTAAGGGAGGGCTCGCGGAATCCGCGGAGGCAACCATTCGCCTTGCGTACCGCCGACTTTCACATCGACGCCACAAGACCCTTCCCTGACGTTTGGTGCTCTTGGAACACTCCAACCGCGCATGTTCCATCAGCATCCGGGATCAGCCGGCCATCCGTACTCCGTCAGGACAAGAGGTCACCCACTCATGCCTCAAGTGAATCGGCGCCGTTTCCTTCAACTCGCGGGCGGCACCGCGGCGTTCACCGCGCTGTCGGACAGCATCGCCAGAGCCGCCTCCCTGCCCGCCGCGCACCGCAGCGGCACCATCGAGGACGTCGAGCACATCGTCGTCC
Source organism: Streptomyces sp. NPDC005485 (assembly GCF_040606085.1). Lineage (NCBI taxonomy): Bacteria > Bacillati > Actinomycetota > Actinomycetes > Kitasatosporales > Streptomycetaceae > Streptomyces > Streptomyces sp. NPDC005485. The sequence continues at coordinate 4,150 of NZ_JBEXDZ010000204.1, forward strand.
TGATGCAGGAGAACCGGTCCTTCGACCACTACTTCGGCTCGCTGAGAGGCGTCCGAGGCTTCGGTGACCCGCGTCCGGCCACCACCAAGCCCGGCGGCAAGCCGGTCTGGTACCAGTCGGACGGCACCAAGGACGTGCTGCCCTTCCACCCCGAGGCCGACGACCTGGGCCTCGCCTTCATCCAGGACCTCCCGCACGGCTGGAGTGACGGACACACTGCCTTCAACCAGGGCAAGTACGACAAGTGGGTGCCCGCCAAGTCGGCGACCACGATGGCGTACCTGAACCGCGGCGACATCCCGTTCCACTACGCGCTCGCCGACAGCTTCACCATCTGCGACGCCTACCACTGCTCGTTCATCGGCTCCACCGACCCCAACCGCTACTACATGTGGACGGGGTACACGGGCAACGACGGCTCCGGCGGCGGCCCCGTCCTCGGCAACGACGAGGTCGGCTACGACTGGACGACGTATCCCGAGCGCCTCGAAGAGGCCGGGGTCTCGTGGAAGATCTACCAGGACGTCGGCGACGGCCTCGACGCGAACGGCTCCTGGGGCTGGATCAGCGACGCCTACCGCGGCAACTACGGCGACAACTCCCTGCTCTACTTCAACAAGTACCGCAACGCCAAGCCCGGCGACCCCCTCTACGACAAGGCCCGCACGGGCACCGACGCGCGCAAGGGCGAGGGCTTCTTCGACCAGCTGAAGGCCGACGTCAAGGGCGGAACGCTGCCGAAGATCTCCTGGGTCGTCGCACCCGAGGCGTTCACCGAGCACCCCAACTGGCCCGCGAACTACGGCGCCTGGTACATCGCCCAGGTCCTGGACGCCCTCACCTCCAACCCCGAAGTGTGGGGGAAGACGGCGCTGTTCATCACGTACGACGAGAACGACGGGTTCTTCGACCACCTCGTGCCGCCGTACCCGCCGCAGTCCGCCGCGCAGGGCAAGTCCACGGTCGACGTAGGCCCGGACCTCTTCAAGGGCGACGCCGGTCATGCCGCCGGGCCCTACGGTCTCGGCCAGCGGGTGCCGATGCTCGTCGTCTCGCCCTGGAGCAAGGGCGGTTACGTCTGCTCCGAGACGCTCGACCACACCTCGATCATCCGCTTCATGGAGCGCCGCTTCGGCGTGCACGAGCCCAACATCTCGCCCTGGCGCCGCGCGATCAGCGGCGACCTCAGCTCCGCCTTCGACTTCGCCTGCAAGGACACCAGGCCGGTCGCGCTGCCCGACACCGCGGGTTACGAGCCGCCGGACCACAACCGCCACCCCGACTACGTGCCGGCCCCGCCCGCGCACCCGGCCCTGCCCAAGCAGGAGCGCGGCTCGCGCCCGGCCCGCCCGCTCAAGTACGCGCCTCTGGTGGACGGTTCCGCGGACCCGGCCGCCGGGAAGTACACGCTCACCTTCGCCTCGGGGGCCAAGGCGGGCGCCGCGTTCCTCGTCACCTCCGGCAACCGCACCGACGGCCCGTGGACCTACACCACGGAAGCGGGCAAGACCGTCTCCGACACCTGGAACTCGGCGTACTCCAACGGCTCGTACGACCTGACCGTGCACGGTCCGAACGGCTTCCTGCGCACCTTCCGGGGCCCCGGCAAGGCGGCCGGTGCCGAGGTGAGCGCGCGGCACGCCGGGGACGACCTGGAGCTGACCTTCACCAACAAGGGCTCCGGCACGGTGAACCTGAAGGTCACCAGCGGCTACGGCGGGAAGCCGCAGACGTTCAAGGTGCGCGCGGGCGCGAGCGTGAAGCACACGGTGGACCTTCTGGCGAGCGGGCGTTGGTACGACCTGACCGTCGTGTCCGATGCCGACGCGACGTTCCTGCGGCGGTTGGCCGGACATGTCGAGAACGGCCGGCCCGGCGTCAGCGACCCGGCGATCGTCACCGGCTGATGGCCATGTGGACGGGTGCGCGGACGAGAGCGTGGGCGGGTGTGCGGACGGATACCGAACACCTGGTTGTATTCCTACGGGCTCGCGGTAGTGTGCCCCGGTGACCACGCATTCGAACACTCCTGCCGGTTGGTTCCCGGATCCGCAGGGAGCGCCCCAGACACTGCGCTACTGGGACGGTTCCCAGTGGACCGAGCACACCAGCCCGGACCAGCAGGCCCAGGCGGCGCAGCAGGTGCCGCAGCAGGCGCAGCAGGTACCGCAGCAGGCGCAGCCCGGCCCGCAGCAGGCGTACGGCAAGCAGGAGGCCTACGGCCAGCAGGCTCCCGGCCCCGACCCGCGGGTGCAGCAGCAGGTGCAGCAGCAGGTGCAGCAGCAGGCGGGGGTCGCGGCCGGCGCCGCCGGTGGCGGCAGCCTGTTCACCGAGCCGGTCCTGGTGGTGAACCAGAAGGCCAAGCTGATCGAGGTGACCAACGAGTACAAGGTCATGGATCAGAACGGCAACCAGATCGGCTCGGTCACCGAGGTCGGGCAGAGCACGCTGAAGAAGGCGATGCGCCTGGTCTCCAGCCTCGACCAGTTCATGACGCACCGGCTGGAGATCCGTGACGCCTACGGTCAGCCGCAGCTGCTGCTGACGCGGCCCGCGAAGATACTCAAGTCGCGGGTGGTCGTGTCGCGTCCGGACGGTTCGCCCGTGGGCGAGATCGTCCAGGAGAACATGATCGGGAAGATCAACTTCGCGATGAACGTCGACGGCCAGAAGGTCGGGGCGATCAAGGCGGAGAACTGGCGGGCCTGGAACTTCGCGATCGTCGACCACGCGGACAACGAGGTCGCCCGGATCACCAAGACCTGGGAAGGTCTGGCGAAGACGATGTTCACCACCGCGGACAACTACGTCCTGCAGATCCACTACCAGCTCCCCGAGCCCCTGTTGAGCCTCGTCGTGGCGACGGCACTGACCGTCGACACGGCTCTCAAGCAGGACTCCCGCGGGCTGGGCTGACCCCCGCACGCACGACGGACACAACAGCGGCGGGCGGCGCGTGCACGGAGCACGGGCCGCCCGCCGTTGTCGTGCGCGGGGGATCTCACAGCGGGGTGAGGTGTCCCGGGGTCGAGGGTGTCGACTGCTGGGGCAGCATCGACGGCTCGTAGGGCGCTGTTCGGGGCTGCAGCGCGAGGACCGCGGCCACCGGGTGTTCGTCGTCGACGGGCTCGGTCACCAGCGGTTCGGTCATGCCCGATCCGGCCACGATCCGCCCGGCGGGAACCCGCTCGGCCAGGGCCGGTTCGGGCGCCGACCGCGACAGCGTCACCACGCCCCATGCCGCCACGCCGGCGCCGCCGGCGGCCAGCAGCAGGCCCGCCGCGCCGCCCTGGAGCCGCTCGCCCAGCAGCGAGAGACCGATCACCACCGCGGCCATGGGATTGGCCAGCGTCACCACGGCGAGCGGCGCGCCGAGGCCGCCCTTGTAGGCGGTCTGCGAGAGCAGCAGCCCGCCTGCCGCGAACGCCGCGACGAGCAGTGCCACCACGATCACCTGGACGCTGAGCAGCGGGCCCGTGCGGTCCGTCACCGCCACCGTCACGGTCTGCGTGAGCGCCGAGGCGACCCCGGACGCGAACCCGGAGGCCGTCGCGTGCCGCAGTCCCGGGCGGGTGCCCGGCCGTGACAGGAGACCGATGACCGCGGCCGTCATGGCGGCGACGGTCAGCGCCTCCGGCACGCTCAGCACGGTGTCGGGCGCGGGCCCGGACGCCGTGACGAGCAGCGCGGACAGGCCGATCAGCGTGAGCGCCGTACCGCGCCACTCGACCGGGCTGACCCGCCGCCCGGCCACTCGCGCACCGAGCGGCACCGCGGCCACGAGGGTGAGCGCGCCGAGCGGCTGGACCAGGGTGAGCGTCCCGTACTTCAGCGCGGCGACGTGCAGCAGCGCGGCGGACGCGTTGAGCACCACCGACCACCACCAGGACCCGGTGGCGAGCAGCCGCAGCGTGCCCGCGCCGGTGTTGCGGGAGGCGAGCCGCTCCTGCGCGACGGCCGCGGCGGCGTACGCGACGGCCGAGAACAGGGAGAGGACGACAGCGGTGAGCGTCGTGTTCATCGTCCGGCTCCCACGAGCTCAGGCAGTTCCCGTACGGAGTCGTCGGCGCCGGCGACTTCCTGCGCGCGCCCCGCGGTGGTGGCCGTGCGGTGCGGCAGGTGGATCACGGCGAGCGCGATGCCGAGCAGTGCGGTCGCCACGATCGCGTCGAGCCAGTAGTGGTTCGCCGTGCCGACGATCACCGTGAGGGTGAGAAGCGGGTGCAGCAGCCACAGCCAGCGCCACCGCGACCGGGTCGCGGCGATCAGGCCGATCGCCACCATCAGCGCCCAACCGAAGTGCAGCGAGGGCATCGCCGCGAACTGGTTCGCCATCGAGTCGGTCGCGGGCGCCCCGCCGTACACCGTCGGCCCGTAGACCTGCCCGGTGTCCACCAGGCCGGCCGCGGCCAGCAGCCGCGGCGGGGCCAGCGGGAAGGTGAGGTGCAGGACCAGGGCGGCGGCGGTCAGCAGGGCGAGGACCCGGCGGGCCCACACGTAGTGCGTCGGGCGCCGCAGGTAGAGCCAGACCAGGAAGGCCGCGGTGGCCGGGAAGTGCACGGTCGCGTAGTAGGTGTTCGCGATGTGCACGAGGGTGTCGCTGTGCAGCAGTGCGGTCTGCACAGCGCCCTCGCCCGGCAGGTGCAGCGCCCGCTCCAGGTCCCACACACGGTCGGCGTTGCGGAATGCCTCGCCGGTGTGGCCGGTGCCCAGCCGCCTGCCGAACTCGTAGACGGCGAAGAGGCCCACGACGAGCAGCAGCTCACGCACCAGCGGCGGGCGATCGGCGGTGTCGTGCGCCGACGGTCGTACGGCTGAGCGCCGCGCCCACCGTCGTACGGCGCTGTCGTGCGGCGACGACGAAGTCGCCTCGGTGTTCCGGGTCGGCGGCCGCGTGGCGGTGTTCCGCGACGACGGCCGCCGTATGGCCCCGTCCGACTCGGGTTCTGCAGGCTCGGTTCGGGATTCCATCCCCCGGCCCCCTTGCTGTGTTCTTGCGTGGGGTGATGCGTGGTGAGCCCAGGAAAGGGTCCACTCGACAGGGGAGTGGGTCCTGTCCAAGGCTCATCGATACGTCAGTGTACCGAAACGAAGGAGTATCGGTACACTGACGTATCGGTACACCAACGTATCGATTCGGTACACTGGGAATAACTGAGCGACCACCGTCGCCGGCACCACGACACGAACGAGGAGACGAGCCATGACGTCGCAGGCAGCGGAGGGACCGGAGACGGTCGCCGCCTCGCGCCGCTCCAAGATCACGCCCGAGCGTGAGCAGGAGTTCTACGACGCCGTGATCGAACACATCCGTGAGTACGGCTACGACGCGCTGACCATGGAGGGCGTGGCCGCCAGCGCCCGGTGCAGCAAGTCCACGCTCTACCGGCAGTGGAAGACGAAGCCGCAGTTCGTGGCCGCTGCGCTGCGCGCCAACCGGTGCGTGCGGTTCGAGGGAATCGACACCGGCTCGTTCGCCGGTGACCTGCGCGAAGTGGCCCGGGCCGCGTGCGAATGGTCCGGCAACGACACGACCAGCCTCTTCCAGGCCCTCGGTCATGCCGTGCTGCAGGACGCGGAACTGCAGCAGGCGCTGCGCGAGGCGCTTGTCGAGCCCGAGGTCGCCGCGATCCAGAAAATGATCCGCCGCGGGGTCGAACGGGGCGAGATCGCCGCCGATCACCCGGCGCTGGAGTACGTCCCCGGGATGCTCTTCGGTGCCCTGCGGGTGCGTCCGGTACTGGTGGGGAAGCCCGCGGATGCGGCATATCTCACACAGTTCGTGGAGGCGGTCGTGATTCCTGCACTGGGCCTGACCTGAGACCCAGGCCGCCGTCCTCGGGAGACCCGGACGGAGGCCTGCTCGCGCCGCACCGTGGGGACGGGGGCGGCGCGCACCCCCGGCCGGGTGGGGCTTCTCTTGAGCGGAGAGGCGCCCCACCCGGCCGAACTCTTTGCGGGGTGCGGAAGCGGGGGAGCGGGGCGCGGACTACACGTTCTCCCCGTTGCCGCCGGCCCCGGATGCCTCCTTGATCCCCTTGGTGATGTCGTCGATCACCGACTGCTCGGGCGCCTTGGAGCTGACGTCGACGCCGAAGCGGACGACGACCAGCGACTTGGTGTCCACGGGCGAGGGGAAGACCAGCGACTCGACATAGCCGTCGTCGCCCTTGCTCGTGACGACCTTCCAGCGGACCAGATAGCCCTTCTCGCCGGCCACGGTGACCGCCTTGGAGGCCAGTTCCGTGTGCGAGGTGATCTTGCCGTACCCCTTGCCGTAGGACTCGGTGGCGTTCTTGGAGATGTCCTCCTTGGCCGCCGCCTCGGCCGTCGTGGCCTGGAGCTTCTGAGTCTCGGCGGTCGCCGAGTACGCCCCGCCGCGCTGGCACTTCTCCGAGGTGGCGCCGGGGCACGGGTAGGTGTCGGTGGTCGACACCCCGGCACCCTCGGCGGTGGTGCCGCCCGCCCAGCCGTCGGGAACCGGGATGCTGATGCCGCTGACGGCGTCGGTGGCGTAGCCGTCCTCGATCTGCGGCCCGCCCGACTGGCCCGGCGCCGGGCTCTGCCCGCCGGATCCACCGCTGCCGCCCGTTCCGCCGGAGCCACCGGGAGCGCCGCCCGTGCCGCCCTGGCCGTCGCCCGGACCACCCGTACCGCCCTGGTTGCCACCGGGACCGCCCTGGCCGTTCTGCCCGCCGGGTCCCTGGGAGTTGGCCGTGTTGCCACTGCCGCCGTCGTCCTTGGTCAGCGCGTACACGCCGCCTCCGATGCCCGCGAGGACCGCGATGGCCGCGGCGACGGCTATGCCGGTCCGCAGGCCGCGCCGCGGTGCGCCCGGAGCACCGGGACCGGAAGCGCCGAAGGAGACGACGTCCGGATAGGGTCCGGTGGCCGGCGCGTGCGCCGGGGGACCCCACGAGGCGGCCGACCCGACGGGGCGGGTCTGTTCCGTCCATGCCCTGCCGTCCCACCAGCGCTCGCTTGCGGGGCTGTCACTTGTCTGCCCGGGGTCGGGATACCAGCCGGGGGGAGTCACCTGCGTCATGGTGTCCACCGTATGAGGTGTGGGTGAAAGGCGGATGAGAGGACTCCGGGCGGAGACGGAGGAGATCTCCCCTCGCCGCGTCCGGACGCCTCACCGGCGCCACCCGGCCGAACCCGGGGATCGTCACTCCAACACCAGGCGCACCGGCGGTTTCGGCGCGGGCGGCGGCAGCCGCAGCCCCTCCCGCCCGGGGGTGAGCGAGCCGAGCACACTCGGATGCCGGGCTCCGGTACTCGTCGGTTCGGTGCCCGCGAGTCCGTGCAGCGTGAGGAAACCGAGGACGGCGAAGGCGTACGCCTCCTTCGCGGCCGAGGGCAGGCCGAGTTCGTCGGAGCCGCGCAGGGCCACGCCCGGCAGCTCTGCGCCGAGCATTCCCATGAGCGCGGGGTTGCGGGTGCCGCCGCCGGAGACGATGACCTCCGTCGCGCCCGCCCCGCGCACGGCGTCGGCGACCGTCCGGGCGGTGAGCGCGGTGAGCGTCGCGATCACGTCCTCGGCGGGCAGCGTCCCGACACCGGCCAGCGCCTCTTGCAGGTGGCCGAGGTGGAAGAGCTCCTTGCCGGTGGTCTTGGGTGCGGGGCGCGCGTAGTACGGCTCGTCGAGCAGCCGGTCCAGCAGCGGTCGGTGCACTCGGCCGCGGGCGGCCAGCGCGCCGTCCACGTCGTACGCCAGACGCCCGCCGCTGAAGCCCCGGGCCGCCGCGTCGACGAGCGCACAGCCGGGCCCGGTGTCGAAGGCGGTGCCGTCCGGCGCGGTCAGGTTGGCGATGCCGCCGAGGTTCAGCGCCACCGGAGTTCCCGGCCGGCCGCGCAGCCACAGCAGGTCGACCAGGCTGACCAGGGGAGCGCCCTGCCCGCCGGCGGCGATGTCACGCGGGCGGAAGTCGGCGACCACGGGCAGCCCGGTCGCCTCCGCGATCCACGCGGGCTGCCCGATCTGCAGCGTGCCGTGCACCCGGGCGTCCTCCACCCAGTGATAGACGGTCTGCCCGTGCGAGGCGACCAACTCGGCTTCCCCGTCGCACAGTTCACGGTTGGCCCGCACGGCGGCCCCGGCGAACGCACGCCCGATCAGGGTGTCCAGGCGGCACACCTCCGCGAGCGTGGTGGACGCCGGGGGCAGAGCCGCCGCGAGCGCGTCACGCAGATCCTGGTCGTACACCTCACTGACCAGCCCGAGCGGCCGCAGCGTCAGGGTGTCCCCGTCGAGGGCGAGGTCGGCCGCCGCCGCGTCGATGGCGTCGTACGACGTCCCGGACATCAGGCCGATCACGCGCATGGGGTCAACTTGCCTTTCCTGCGGGGATTGGCTTCTTCGTGGCAGCTTTGGTCAGCCGAAGGTGCAGCGCGGTGAGCGCGCGGCCGTCGTGTCCGTGGCGTTCGAGCCTGTCGCGCCTCGGGCCGGTCACGAGCATTCCGTCAACTCACCCTTCCCGCCCGCTCCGTGGCGTGCCGGAGCCACGGACAGGGCCAGCGCGCTCAGTGCGCACGTCGCCACCGCGTAGTACGCCGGTATGTCCACGTTTCCGGTCCGCTTCACGGTTTCCGTGATGATGAGGCCGGCGCAGCCCGAGAACACGGCATTGGAGAGGGCGTAGGCGAGTCCCAGGCCCGTGCAGCGCACGCTGGTCGGGAACAGTTCGGCGAGCATCGCGGGGCCCGGGCCCGCCATAAGTCCCACGACGGCTCCGGCGCCGAACACGGCGACCCCCTTCGCACCGGCCGAAACGCCCGTGTCCTGAAGGAGGTTGAGCAGCGGAACCGCGAGGACGACCACCAGCAGCGCCCCCGGCAGCATCACCGCCCGCCGCCCGATCCGGTCGCTGAGCAGCCCCGCCGGGATGATCGTGACCGCGAAACCCAGGTTGGCGAACACCGTGGCGAGCAGCGCCTGCTGGAAGCTCGCGTTCAGCGTGCTCTGCAGATACGACGGCAGGACGACGAGGAAGGTGTAGCCGGCCGCCGCCCAGCCCATGACCCGCCCGGCACCCAGGGCGACGGCCCGGGCGACCTCGCGGGCGGGAGGGCTCCCGGCCGCCTCGCAGACCACCTCCGCCTCGAACGCCGGCGTCTCGTCGAGCCGGAGCCGCAGCCACAGCGCCCCCAGCCCCAGCGGCAACGTCAGCAGGAACGGCAGCCGCCAGCCCCAGTCGCCCAACTGCCCCGTACTGAGCACGCCGGCCAGCAGCGCCGCGACCCCCGCGCCGCCCAGCAGCCCCAGGGCCACCGTGAACGACTGCCACGACCCGTACAGCCCACGCCGGCCCGGCGGCGCGAACTCCGTCATCACCGAGACGGCGCCGCCGAACTCCCCACCCGCGGACAGGCCTTGGACCACGCGGAGCAGGGTGAGCAGCCAGGGCGCGAGGGCCCCCACGGTGGCGTACGTGGGCAGCGCACCGATCAAAGTGGTCGCGCCCGTCATGAGGACGATCACCAGGATCAGCACCGGCCGGCGCCCGATCCGGTCGGCGAGCCGCCCGAACAGCGCGGCGCCGACCGGCCGGAAGAAGAAGGCCAGCGCGAAGGACGCGTACGTCTTCACCAGGCCCTCGACCTCGCTGCCGCCCTCCGGGGTGAAGAACCGCGCGGCGATCACCGTCGCGAAGTAGCCGTAGACACCGAACTCGTACCACTCGATGAAGTTGCCCACCGAGCCGGCCAGCAGGGCCCGGCGGGACTGGCCGGGCCGGGCGGCGCGCAGGTCCGGGCCGTGCACGGGGGTGCCCATGTCGATTCCTCCCATCGGTCCGCAGCGGGCGATGTCTGAAAGTTAGCTTCATTTCGGCGGGTGCTGACGGTCAATAACTTTCACAAAGGCCGGTGGGCGCGTCGTCGCGTCGCCTTCGGACACCTGCCGTCACTCGTCTCGGCAACAGGTGCCCGGACCCGCCTCCACATCGGCTTCCGTGCCGCTACGCTCGATATCCGTACGTCGTTTGGGCGACCTGGGGAGGTAGCGGGATGACGGAGGCACGGCCCGGACCGGCCGTACCGGCCGCCACGGCCTCCCTGTGGGAGCGCGACGCGGAACTCACCCGCGTCGAACGGGCGGTGGAGGCACTGCGCGCGGACGCCACGACCTCGGGCAGTCTGCTCGTCTTCAGCGGCGAGGCGGGCATCGGCAAGACCGCGCTCCTCGCGGAGGCCCGCCGGATCGCCGAGGCCCGCGGCTGCACCGTGTGGTCGGCCCGCGGCGGCGAGACCGTCACCTCCGTGCCGTTCAACGTCATACGACAGCTCCTCCAGCCCGCCCTTCTCTCGCTGATGCCCGAGGAGGCGCGCGAATACCTGGGCGACTGGTACGAGATCGCCGGCCCCGCACTCGGCATAGCGGACCCGGGCGAGCGCACCGCCGACCCGCAGGGCGTGTGCGACGGCCTGGTCGCGGCCGTGCGGCGGCTCGCCAAGCGCGAGTGGCCGCTCGTCCTCGTCATCGACGACGCGCACTGGGCCGACCAGGAAACCCTGCACTGGCTCGGCGCGTTCGCCGAGCGCCTGGACGACCTGCCCGTCCTTGTCGTGGTCGCCCGCCGCCCCGGCGATGTCACCGGCGAGCGCGCCCGCCACCTCGAAGCGGTCGCCGCCGCGGCCCGCCCGGTCACCACGCTCAGCGCGCTCACCCCCGACGCGGCGGCGGGACTGACCCACGCCACGGTCGGGGCGCACGCGGACGCCCCGTTCTGCCGCGAGGTGTGGGCGGTCACCGGCGGCAACCCGTACGAGACGGTCGAACTCCTCGCCAAGGTCCAGGACAGCGGACTCGAACCGGTCGAGTCGTCCGCCGCCGAACTGCGCGCCCTGAACCGCTCGGCGCGCGGCCGCGGACTCGTCGCCCGCCTCGAAGGACTCGGTATCGACGCCACCCGGTTCGCCTGGGCGGCCGCCATCCTCGGCACCGAGATCTCCCTCGACCTCGCCGCCCAACTCGCCGGAATGCAGCGCGACGAGGCGCTCCGCTGCGCCGAACTGCTCGGCGTGGCCCGCATCCTGACCGCCGACACCGAGCCCGCAGGCAGCCTCGGGACCGACGGCGACCTGGAGTTCGTGCACCCGCTGATCGCCACCGCCGTCTACCGCTCGATCCCCGACGCGCTGCGCACCGCCATGCACGGCCAGGCCGCCTGGGCGGTCACCGAGTCGGGCCGCGGCGCCGCGGGCGCCGCCCGCCACCGCCACGAAGTGCCCCCCGACGGCAGATAGGAAGAGGGGGGGGGGGGGGAAG
>NZ_JBEXDZ010000205.1:0-15130 GCF_040606085.1 Streptomyces sp. NPDC005485
CACCGGCCGCACCTGACGGCCGGTGCCCCCGCCGCGGCCCCCCTCGACCACGTGGGGCCACGCGGCGGGCGCCTGTGCGGCCAGGTCGCGGGCCGCCTCGGCGCAGCCCGACGGCCCGAGGACCGTCGTACGGGTCAGCGGCAGCGTCCCCGAGTCGACCACGGCCCAGTCCGCGAACCGCTCGTGCAGCACCCCGGCGGCCAGCGCAGGCACCGCCGTCCGGTCCCCGGCCGGGGCGCTCACCAGCGCGGTGGTCATCGCGTCCACCAGATCCATCAGCGCCGTGTGCCGCGTCGTCTCGGTGAGGGTCGGGATCGGGCCGGTCCCGCTGTCGCCCGACGGCACCCGGGTACCCGCAGGCGCCAGCACCACCACGACGGCGTTGCGCTGCTCGCCACTGGGCCGCAGCGCGGCGAGCGTGGCCCGCACGGGCGAGGCGGGCCGCTGTTGGAGGTGGACCGTGAGGCTGCGGTCGCCCTCCCCGCGCGCGACCGCCGCGGCCTGGGAGCGGAACGCGGCCCGGTCGGCGTGCGCGAGGAACCCGGTCAGCGGACGCCCCGTCGCATACCCGGCGCGGACCCCGGTGAAGGAGGTCGCGGCGAAGTTCAGCCGACGTACGACCGTCTCGCGGTCCACCAGCGCCACCGGCACCGGCAGCCGCTGGAAGAGCGCCTTCAGCAGCTGCTGCTCCTGGCGGTCCTGGGGCGGGGAGACGCTGCCGGACGGACCGACCGAGGACAGCCGCTCGTACCACGGCCACAACTGGTCCGCCACATGGTCGAGTTCGAAGATCGCCGCGTCGAGCACGGTCGGGAGATCGTCGTTCGGTACGGACCGTGCGGCCTTGAGCTCTGCCACACGGCGCACGAAGTCCGCGAGTTCTTCACCGAATTCATCGGTCTGCGCCATGCGATGAACGTATCCCGAGCAGGGCATTCCCCGGGCGGCCGGGGTGGATCTCGTCGATGCCGTTTTCCGCGCTGTTTTCCGCGCAGGTGAAGGGGAAGGCGCATTCGGAAGGAGGAGTGAACCATGCCGGACACCCGACAACTCGGCCATCTGGGAACGCAATCACCGGAATCAACCCTTCCAGTGAGGAGGCTGTCGGAACTCGCCCGACAGGCCGCCCGCTGCACCACCGACTGCTGCGGCGCCAGCAGCATGGTCGCGGGGAGCGAGGGCCCTGACGACCGGCCCGCCGCGGTGACCCACCCCGATCTGGCCGGGCTCGTCTCGGTCCAGCTCCGCTCCGGCGACGGACCCATCCCCAGCGCACTGGAACGCGGCGAGCCCGTCGAAGCGATGGACCTGCTGCGGGACGAGCGCTGGCCCGAGTACCGCGCCGTCGCGCTCGACTCGGGCGTGCGTTCCAGCATCACGATGCCCTTCCGACGCTCGGGCCTCACCGTGACCCTCAGCCTCTACAGCTTCCGGCCCGGCACCCTGGAGGACGTTGCGCACGGCCCGGCCCGCGCGCTCGGCGACCTCGCCGCGTCCTGTCTGGTCCGCGACCGCTCCTACCGCGCCGCGCTCACCGAGCTGGACCAGATGGAGGCCGCGCTGCGCTCACGGCCCATCGTCGACCAGGCGTGCGGCATGGTCATGCACGTCCTGGGCTGCGACGCGGACGAGGCGTTCGCGGTGCTGCGCAGGATCTCGCAGGGCACCAACCGCAAACTGTCCGACGTCGCCTGCGCCGTCGTGGACCGGCGCGGCCACGGCCTGAAGAAGGAACTGGTCTCCCTGCACAACTGACCCCGCTCCGCCCGCACGACCTCGGCCGGTGACCGGGCGGTGTCACCCGCTCGGGCGTCTGTGTCCCGCGAATGGTGCCCGGCCGCGCGCGCCGCGCCCCCGGGCGGGCTGTGATGGTCGGGGGAGTCGGACGGCTTCCCGCCGAGACCCCCGGGGCGCGACGGCCGTGCCCCTTGGCAGCGCCCGGCCGAAGGAGCCCAGCCATGCGCCGTACCGCCCGTGTCCTGTCCGCCACCGCCCTGGCCGGTGCCGTCCTCGGCGTCGCCGCCCCGGCCGCGTCCGCGGATCCGGCCGCGGAGGTCAGCCCGAGTTCGGTCGCGCCGGGCGGTTCCGTCACGGTCTCCGTCTCGTGCGACGCGACCGGCGGCGCTCCGCCCGACTTCATCGACGCCACCTCGCAGGGTTTCGCGGACGGCAAGGTCCGGCTGAACCGGGTGGCCGGCGACAACGGCACGGCGGGCGGGGCGTCGTACAGCGGCACCGCGCGGATTCCGCCCGGCGGACAGGACGTGGGCGCGGACGCGGGAGCGGACGGCGGCCCCGAAGCGGTGGGGCCGGACGTCGTGGGGCCCGACACGGTGGGACCGGACGCCGTGGGGCCCGACGCGGTGGGGTCCGATGCGGGGCCGGACGGCGTCGGCCCCGAGGCCGTGGGGCCGGACGCGGTGGGGCCGGACGCCGTAGGGCCCGAAGCCGTGGGGCCCGGGGCCGAGTGGGGCGTCGACGGTGTCTGTCCCGTGGCACCCGGCGGGAAGCCGAAGCAGTGGACCGCCTCGTACACCGTGGACCGCGGCTCAGGACCCTCTCGCGGCCCCGCGGAGCTTCCCGTGGAACCTCCCGTCGGCGTCCAGCACGGCGTCCGCGGCGGTACGGGCGGCGCGTTCACACGGTCGCTCCCGGCGCTCATCACCGGAGGCGTCCTGGTGGCGGGCGCGTGCGGTGCCGCCGTGTACCGGGTACGGCGCAGGGGTCCCTCGGCCGACGGCTGACGCCGTGACGGGTACCACCCGGGCGGGTGCCCATGGCAGGGCGCATCGCGGGGTACTCGAAGCCCGAGGGCTTGATCGGCGCCGTACGACCCGGTGCGGACTCGGCACCGACAGCACGATCGGCGGCACCGCCGGACACGCATGACAGGGCACGGCACCACGGACTGCGCGGAGGCGTGAATGCGGAGGACGGACACCGAAGGGCACGGTCCGGTCCGCTACGGTCCCCCCTTCCCCGACCAGGGGCTCCCCGTCCTGCCCGACCTCGCCGCGGTGCTCGCCGCCACCGCGCACCGCACGGACCTCGCGCCCACCGGCGGCGGGTCCACGCTCCTCGACGCCGCCTGCGGCTACTGGGCCCGGCGCGGTATGGCCGCCGAACCCGACCGCGTGGCCGCCGCACCCGGCGCGCCCGTGCTGCTGCTCGCCCTGACCGGCGCCCTCGGGGGCGATGTCCTGGTGCCGCGCCCGTGCGCCGCGTGGTGGGCGCCGCAGGCACGCCTGTTGGGAAGATCCGTGTACCACGTGGCGACGCCCGCCGAGAGCGGCGGCGTCCCGGATCCGTACGCCCTCCTGGAGACCGTCCGCCGGGTCCGCGCCGAGGGCGGCGACCCACGTCTGCTCGTGCTCTCCGTCGCCGACGACCCCACCGCCACGGTCGCACCGCCCGAGCTGGTCCACGAGACGGTCGAGGTCGCCGCCGCCGAGGGACTGCACCTGGTCAGTGACGAGACCTGGCGCGACACCCTGCACCGGCCGCACGACACCGTGCTGCTCAGCCCCGCCGAGATGCTCCCCGACCGGGTCACCGTCGTCACCGACCTCTCCGGGGCCTTCCTGCCGGCCGGCTGGCCCGCCGCGATCGCCCGCTTCCCCGCCACCGCGGACGGCACCCGGCTGCGCGCCCGCGTCCTCGACGTCCTCACCGTGCTCGGTGCCCGGGTCGCCGAACCCGTGGCCGCGACCGCCGCGTACGCGCTCGACGAACCCGACACGGTCACCGCGCGGCTCACGTCCGCCGTGCGCCTGCACGCGCGCGTGGCCGACGCCGCGCACGGCGCGGTCCTCGCCGCGGGCGCCGTCGCCCGGCCCCCGCAGGCCGGGCGGCACCTCTACGTGGACCTCGGACCGCTGCGCCAGGCGCTCGCCGGGCACGGCGTCGGGGACGCGCAGGAACTGGAGGAGTTCCTCACCGCACGCCTGGGCATGCCCGCGCCAGGCGGCCACCGCTTCGGCGACGACCTGGAAGCGCTGCGGGTACGCCTGTCCACCGGCCCGCTGCTCGGCGACACGGCCGAGGAGCGGGCCGCATGCCTCGGTTCACCCGCACCGCTGGAACTGCCACATGCGCAACGCGCGTTGACCCTCTTGGGATCGGTCTTCGACGATCTCCGCGACGACGCTCGGCGATGGGAGCCTCCTCGATGACGCAGCAGTCCGAGTCGACCACAACCACAACCACGAGCACGACTTCGACCGCGAGCACGAGTCCGGACATGAGCGGGGGTACGGCCGCACGGGACGCCGCCGATCCGGCGTTCTCGCCGGCCGGGGCGCAGGCCCGCACCCGCGCCCCGGCCGTCCGTCCGCCCGCCTTCCCGCCCCTCGACCGCCTCGATCCGCTCGGCCCCGACACCGGGGTGGCCGAGCCCCGGCCGCTCGGTGAGCCCCGGCGGTGGCCGCGTTCGTTCGCCGGGCGGCTCACCGCACCGCTGCCCGGGGTCAAGGGCTTTGCGCGGTTCGCCCGGGAGGGCGCGGTGCGGCCGGGAGCCGAAGGGCTCGCCGACATCCCGCTGCTGCCCTTCGAGCCGGCGCCGCTGCCCCGGGTGGACGCGCGCACGGTCGCCGTCTCCTGGGCGGGGCACGCGAGCTGGGTCATCCGCATCGGCGGGCTCACCGTCCTCACCGACCCGGTGTGGTCGCGCCGGATCCTCGGCACACCGGCCCGGATCACCCCAGTGGGCGTGGCCTGGAGCGCGCTGCCGCGCGTCGACGCGGTCGTCATCAGCCACAACCACTACGACCACCTGGACGCGCCCACCCTGCGCCGACTCCCGCGCGACACCCCGGTGTTCGTGCCTGCCGGGCTCGCGCGCTGGTTCCGGCGCCGCCGCTTCACCCGGGTCACCGAGCTGGACTGGTGGGAGGGGGCCGAACTGGACGGCGTACGCCTGGACTTCGTTCCCGCGCACCACTGGTCCAAGCGGGGCCTCCTCGACACCTGCCGCACGCTGTGGGGCGGCTGGGTGCTGACCGCGCGCGACGGACAACGGGTGTACTTCGCGGGCGACACGGGCTACGGACACTGGTTCTCGCGCATCGGCCGCCGGTACCCGGGGATCGACCTGGCGCTGCTGCCGATCGGCGCGTACGACCCGCGCTGGTGGCTCAGCGACGTGCACTGCGACCCCGAGGAGGCGGTCCGCGCCGCGCAGGACCTCGGCGCCCACCGGATGGCCCCCATGCACTGGGCCACGTTCGTGCTCTCCGCCGAGCCCGTGCTGGAACCGCTGATCCGGGTGCGGGCCGCCTGGGAGAAGGCAGGGCTCGCCCGCGAGGACCTGTGGGACCTGCCGGTAGGGGCGTCACGGATCCTGGAGTGAGGCGTGCCGGGCTCCTACGCGGCCGGCCTGCGCACCCTGCGCCACACGCTCGGCGCGATGCTGATCCCCAGGGTCAGCGCCACCGCCGCGACCACGCCCTCCCACGGCTCCTCGAAGAGGGAGCCGCCGAGGATGCCGATGAGCTGGTAGGTCACGGCCCAGGCCAGACAGGCGGGGACGTCGCCGCGGGCGAAGGTGCGCAGCGGCATCCTCGCCATCAGACAGGCCAGCATCACCGGGATACGGCCCGCGGGCACGAGCCGGGACAGCACGAGAACGGCGACGCCGTGGTCGCTCAGCTTGCTCTGCGCCTGGGCGAGCCGGTCCTCGGGCGCCCGGTCGCGAAGCCTCTCCAGCCAGCGCGAGCCGTTCCTGGACCGCATCCCGCGCTTCCCCAGCCAGTACAGGGCGACATCCCCGAGGAACGCGGCGAGCGAAGCGGTCGCAAAGACGAGCAGCAGAGAGAACGGCGCCGTCTGGTGAAACGCCACCACCGCCGCCGAACTGACCAGCGCCCCCGTCGGCACGACGGGCACCAGCGCCCCGATCAGCACCAGCACGAACAACGTCGGATACCCGATCGCCTGCTGAGTCGACTCCGGCGACACACTCGCCCCGGCGGCGGCCAGAAGATTCACCGGGTGGCCTCCGGACGGGCCGTTTCACCATGCGCGAGGCGGTGGACGGTGACCTCCGGGGCGTGTTCGGCGGCCAGGCGCACGAACTCGTCGCCCGGCGCGTGGAATTCGTGGGGGCGCACGGCGTCCATGCCGATCGGCCAGAACGTGCCGTAGTGCACCGGCACGGCGACGGCCGGCGCGAGTCGGGCGAGCGCCTGCGCGGCGCGGCCCGCGTCGAGGTGTCCCTCGCCGAGGTAGGGCCCCCACCCGCCCACCGGCAGCAGTGCCACGTCGACGGTCCCGACCTCCTCGGCCATCGACTCGAACAGCCCGGTGTCCCCGGCGAAGTACGTGCGCGCCTCGCCCTCGACGACGTACCCGACGGCGGGTGAACGATGCGGTCCGACCGGCAGCCGTCGCCCGTCGTGCCGCGCCGACACGGTGCGTACGACCAGGTCACCGACGGGTGTCCGGTCCCCGGGCGCCACCTCGGTGAACCGGAGATGCTCCAGCCGGCGCAGCCCCGGCACCGCGCGCAGGGCCCCGCGCGGCACCAGTACCCGGGTGCCCGGAGCGAGCTGTGCCAGTGACGGCAGATGCAGATGGTCGGCGTGCAGATGCGAGACGAGGGCGACATCGGCGACCGCGGCCTCGGGCGGGGGCGGCGCCCCCCGGCGCCGGCGCAGATGCGCGAGCCGGCGCGCGAAGAGCGGGTCCGTCAGCACGCGCGTGCCGGAGTCCTCGACCGTGCAGGTGGCGTGACCCCACCAGGTGATCTCCACCGGCACCTCTTTGCCTCCTTCGCGCGACTCCCCCCGAGCCTACGGGCAGGAGTAGGGTCGGCGGCGAAACCCGGAGGTGAGGGGGACGCCATGGGAAACGTGCGGAGTGCCTCCGGCATGCACAGCGCCGACTTCTCGGCCGCGGTCGAAGCGGAGGGAGTCCCACCGGTGCGCGTCACGGCGATCGCCAGCCTGACGCCGCTGGAGGAGCTGGACGCCGACCCCTTCCTCGTCGACTCCCGCAGCCAGCACGCGATGTGCGCCCACTGGGCCGCCGAGCGCGGCTACGTGATCACCCGGGAACTCCTCGTCCGGGGCCTGCGCCCCGACCACTGCGCCCTGTGGAACGACGTCGAGGCGGGCCTCGTAGACCTGTTCGTCGCGCCCAGCCGACGGGTCCTGGAGCGCGCCCTCGCCTCCGTCGACGAGTTCACCGCCGAGTGCGCGCGCCGGGGCGTACGGATCGAGACGGTCGGCTCCGCGGAACCCTCGTACGACGCCCAGATGAAGGCCCGCGTCCACCGCCGTCTGTCGATGCCGACCGCGGGCTACGACGGCCGCTGAGCTCCCGTGCCGCCCCGGTGACGAACGGCCTCGCCCACCCGTTGTGACAGGGTGGGAGCAGGCCGGACGGGCCGGGACGAGAGGTGCGCGGGGCGTGGGTGGAACGCGGTGGGGGACGATTCTGAGCGGGGTGTGGCGGAGCATCGCCGTGTGGGCGGTGTCCACGGTCACGATGCTCGTCCTCGCCGGCGCGCTGCCCGACTTCCAGATCCAGTCCGACGACGGCGACAGCGCCACCCGCATCGCCGTCACGGCGGCGGCCGGCGCGGGCGTCTTCGGTCTGCTGTCCTCCCTGGTGTGGCCGCTCCTCGTCCGGGCCCTGCTCCTCGTACCGGCCGTGGTGCTCGGACTGCTCGTGTTCTTCCTCAACGGCTCCCTCCTGCTGATCGCCCTGCGCGTCAACCCGTCCGGCCGCGGTGAGGCCGCCCCCGAGACCGCCGTCGTGGTCGCGGCCGTCATGTCCGCCGTCGCCTCGGCCACCGGCGCCGCCCTGGCCGTACGGGACGACGATGCCTACCGGCGCAGGCTGTACCGGCTCGCGGACCGGCGGCGCAGACGCGCCGCCGGGCGGCCCGGCCCCGCGACGCCGGGCGTCGTCTTCCTCCAGCTCGACGGCGTCGGCCACGACGTCCTGGAGGAGGCCGTGGCCAAGGGGCTGATGCCGACCGTGGCGGGCTGGCTGGAGGCGGGGCGCGACGGCGGCCGGGGGCCGACCCACCGGCTCACCCCCTGGCGCACCGACTGGTCCAGCCAGACCGGCGCGAGCCAGCTCGGCATCCTGCACGGCACCAACCACGACATCCCCGCCTTCCGCTGGTACGAGAAGGACACCCGGGAGGTCATGGTCTGCAACCGCCCCACCAGCGCCGCCGAACTGCAGCGCCGGGCCATCGAGCACACCGGCGACGGCGGCCTGCTCACCGTCGACGGCGCCAGCCGCGGCAACCTCTTCAGCGGCGGCGCCGACCAACTCGCCCTGGTGCTCTCCATCGCCGCGCGCAGGGGCCGGGAGAACCGCTCCCGGGCGGGCTACTTCGCCTACTTCTCCGACCCCGCCAACGCCGTGCGCACGGCCATGTCCCTCGTCGCGGAGGTCTTCCGGGAGATCGGCCAGTCCACCCGCTCCCGGCTCGGCAGACAGCGGCCGCGCATCAAACGCGGCGGCCTCTACCCCTTCATCAGGGCCTTCGCGACCGTCGTCGAGCGGGACGTCGTCGTCGCCGCGGTGATCGGGGACATGCTCGCTGGACGCAACGCCGTCTACGCCGACCTGGTCGCCTACGACGAGGTGGCGCACCACTCCGGGCCGCGCGGCCGGGACACCGAGAAGGTCCTCGAACGGCTCGACCGGTCGCTGGCACTGATCGCGAAGGTCGCCGAGCACGCCCCGCGCGCGTACCGGATCGTGGTGCTCTCCGACCACGGGCAGAGTCCCGGCGAGACCTTCCTGACCCGCTATGGACTGACCCTCGGCAACCTGGTCCGCGCGGGCTGCGGGCTGCCCGTGCCGCGCCGGGTGCGGCGCACCCACAGCGGCGCCGAGGCCCGCGCCGCGGTACGGGCCGCGTTGCGCAGGCCCGTCGAGGAGGGCGGCGAACACCACCGCCCCTCCCGCCGCAGCTCGGAGCCCATCGTGCTGGCCTCCGGCAACCTCGGGCTCGTCTCCTTCCCCGACGTGCCGCATCGGATGAGCCGCGAGGAGATCGACCGGCGCCACCCCGCGCTGCTGACCACGCTCGCCAACCACCCCGGCGTCGGCTTCGTCCTCGTGCGCAGCCAGGAGCACGGCGGGCTCGTCCTCGGTGCGAACGGAGCGGAGGTGCCGGTGGACGAGGCGAGCGACGAACACCCGGGCCCGCTCGCCGACTTCGGGCCGGGCGCCGCCGACGCCGTACGCCGCACGCACGGCTTCCCGCACACCGCCGACATCATGGTCAACTCCTGGTACGACCCGGCGGAGGGCGAAGTCCTCGCCTTCGAGGAGCAGATCGGCTCGCACGGCGGGCTCGGCGGGGCGCAGGGGCGCCCCTTCCTGCTCTCCCCGGTGGCCTTCTCCGAGCCCGTCGAGGACGGCGCCGAACTGGCCGGAGCGGAGCAGGTGCACCAGGTGCTGCGGCGGTGGCTGCGCGAGTGCGACGGACCCCAGGTGCCGCTGGCGCCGCAGCTCCCGGACGAGAGCGAGCGCGCCGCCTGAGGAGGGGCCGCCCGAAAATCAGCTGCGCCCGCTGATCGTGACGCACACACTGTTCGCACCGGCCCCGCGCACCCGCGCGGCCTTCTCGAACACTGCGAACACTCCCAAGGAGCCCCTGCCTTGCAGGCTGTCGTCACCGTCACCCCCGCCCGTATACCGGAGCTGCTGCTCGGTCTCGCGACCGTGCGGCCGGTCTTCCTCTGGGGCGCCCCCGGCATCGGAAAGTCCTCCCTGGTCAGGGAGTTCGCCGAGTCGCTGGGCCTGGAGTGCGTGAGCCTGCTCGGGACGCAGCTGGCTCCCGAGGACCTCATCGGCGTCCCGCAGATCCGCGACGGACGCTCGGTGTTCTGCCCGCCCGAGGCGATCGCCCGCGACGAGCCCTACTGCCTGTTCCTGGACGAGCTGAACGCGGCGACCCCGGATGTGCAGAAGGCGTTCTACTCGCTGATCCTGGACCGCCGGATCGGCAACTACGAGCTGCCGCACGGCTCGATCGTGATCGGCGCCGGCAACCGCGCGACGGACAACGCGCTGGCGCGCCCGATCGCCTCGGCGCTGGTCAACCGTCTCGCCCACGTCCACCTGGAGGCCTCGCCGACCGACTGGCTGGCCTGGGCCGGGGGCAACGGCATCCACCCCTGGATCACCGACTACCTCACCGACCGCCCCCACCACCTCTGGTCGAAGCCGCCCAAGACGGAGGAGCCCTTCTCCACGCCGCGCTCCTGGCACATGCTCTCCGACGCGCTGCACTCCTTCGGACCGACCCTCGACGAGGCGACCCTGAAGGTGATCGCGCACGGCACGCTGACCCCGGCGCACGCCGTGGCCTTCTGCGGCTACGTCAAGATCGTCCGCAGCCAGTACGGCATCGAGGCCATCCTCAAGGGCGACGCCCGCTGGCCGCACCGCGTCCAGGACCGCGACCTGCTCTACTACCTCGCCGAGTCCTTCCGCGGCCGCCTGGTCAAGGAGCTGCCCGCCGCCAAGGAGCACGCCTCGCCGTCCGTGCGGCAGACCGCGTACCGCGCCAAGTCGCTGCTGGTGCAGCTCGCCGAGATCTCCGTCGAGGTCGCCCAGACCGTCATCGCGGACGACCCCGACGGCAACCCGGTGCTGCCCGCCTGGTTCCTGATCGAGGCCGCCCGCGACATGCCGCGCCTGGTGGAAGCCCGCCAGTGAGCCGTACCAAGCACGGCAAGCAGGAGGCCAAGCCCGACCCGGCAACGGAGGCCTACCTCAAGGGACTTGCCATGGTGCACGGCAACCCCGCCCTCGACGCCCTGGAAGCCTCCTTCTGCCGCAACAGCTGTAAAACGGCGCCCCCGAACGGCTGGGCGTGCGTCGACTCCGACGGCTGGGTGCATGTCCACCCCACCCGCCGGGCCGAACCCGCCGAGTGGGCCTGGGCGTTGGCGCACTGCCTGCTCCACCTCGGCTTCGGGCACGTCCCGGCGGCGAAGGGGCGCCGCACGCAGCCCGACCGCTTCGAACTCGCCGCCCGCTGCGTCGTCGTCCACCGCTTCCAGCAGACCTTCCCGGTCGGGCGCCCGCCGGACGGGCTGCCGCTCGCCTTCCCCGGCGGCGACGAGGAGCAACTGGCCGCGCGCTGGCGGCGCGACGGCATCCCGCCCGAGTACGAGCACTGCGGCGCCGGCGGCACCTCGACCGACCAGCTCCTGGAGCCGTGGCAGGAGTACCTCGGGCCGGTCAAGGACTGGCAGACCGTCTTCGCGCACGCCCTCACCCGCACCGTCTCGGCCGCCATGGACGTCGCGGGCGGCCGCCGCGAGGAACTCAAGGGCGCCCGCACGCAGTTGCGCCCCTGGGAGCGCGCCCTGAGCTGGTTCGTGTCCTCCTACCCGCTGCTCGGCGGCATCGCAGCCGGCATGACACTGGTCGCCGACGCCGAACTCGCCCGCGCCCACGACATCGCCGTGGCCGCCGTCAACGCCGAGGCGGGGGAGATCTACGTCAACCCGCTGCTGAGCCACACCGACGAGGAGTGGCGGTTCATCCTCGGTCACGAGATGCTGCACGCCGCGCTGCGGCACAGCGAGCGCCGCGGCCACCGCGACCCCTACCTCTTCAACGTCGCCGCCGACTACGTGATCAACGGCTGGCTGCGCGAGATGCGCGTCGGCGAGATGCCCGAAGGGCTGCTGTACGACCCCGAGTTGAGCGGTCTGTCCACCGAGGAGGTCTACGACCGCATCGCCGGCGACCTGCGCCGGCAGCGCCGTCTCGCCACCCTGCGCGGCAAGGGCCGCGGCGACATCCTCGGCGAACCCCTGCCGCACAGCCGCGCCCCGGCCGGATACGTCGACCTCGACGAGTTCTACCGGCGCGGCCTGGTCCAGGGACAGGAGCTGCACTCCCGCCAGGACCGCGGCCTGCTGCCCGCCGGGCTGATCGAGGAGATCCGCGCCCTCGCCCACCCGCCCGTGCCGTGGGACGCCCAACTCGCGCGCTGGTTCGACGAGTTCGTGCCCCGCCCGGAGCCGGTGCGGACGTATGCGCGCCCGTCCCGCAGGCAGTCCTCCACCCCGGGCATCCCGCGCGCCGGACGGTACTTCCCGCCCGAGGAGATCGCCCGCTGCACGTTCGGCGTCGTCCTCGACACCTCCGGCTCCATGGGCCGGGTCCTGCTCGGCAAGGCGCTGGGCGCCATCGCCTCGTACGCCGAGGCACGCGACGTGCCGGCCGCGCGCGTCGTCTTCTGCGACGCCGCGCCGCACGACGCGGGCTACCTGCCGGTCACCGAGATCGCCGGACGCGTGCGGGTGCACGGGCGCGGCGGCACCGTCCTGCAGCCCGGCATCGACCTGCTGCACCGCGCCGACGACTTCCCGCGCGGCGCACCCCTGCTGGTGATCACGGACGGTGACTGCGATGTGCTGCGGGTACGGCGCGAGCACGCGTACCTGATCCCGCAGGGCGCACGGCTGCCCTTCACCGCGCGTGGACCCGTCTTCCGGGTGCGCTGAGGCAAGGTGTGATCGGATGGGACCACGGACCCGGTCAACGGGCTCATACCGAAGGGATACATCGTGGCTACCACGCGCACCGCACACACGGTCTGGGAAGGCGAGCTCCTCAAGGGCAGCGGAACCGTCACCTTCGACTCCTCCGGCATCGGGTCGCAGCCGGTCTCGTGGCCCTCGCGAGCCGAGGCGGCGAACGGCAAGACCAGCCCCGAGGAGCTGATCGCGGGCGCCCACTCCAGCTGCTACTCCATGGCCCTCTCGCACGGCCTGACCGGTGCGGGAAACCCGCCGACCAGGCTGGAGACGAAGGCCGACGTCACCTTCCAGCCCGGCGAGGGCATCACCGGCATCCACCTCACCGTGCGCGGCGAGGTCCCCGGATTGGACGCAGACGCCTTCCAGGCGGCGGCCGAGGACGCCAAGAAGAACTGCCCGGTGAGCCAGGCGCTCACCGGCACGACGATCACCCTCACGGCCGAGCTGGTCTGACGCCCGTAGGCGATCCGGTGCCGCGCCCCGCGGAAAGGGCGCGGCATCGTCATGTCCGGGCCCGCCGGGGGCACCCGTCCCATTGACAAGCAGGAACGCACGTTTTGTGCTGGAGAGCGGGAAGAGCCCTGGCGGAAGGGGACGGACATGGCACGTGCGGTCGGGATCGATCTCGGGACCACGAACTCGGTGGTGGCGGTCCTGGAAGGCGGTGACCCCACCGTCGTCGCCAACGCCGAGGGCGCGCGCACCACACCCTCCGTGGTCGCCTTCGCGAAGAACGGCGAGGTCCTCGTCGGCGAGGTCGCCAAACGGCAGGCCGTCACGAACATCGAGCGCACCGCCCGGTCCGTCAAGCGCCACATGGGCGACGGGCCCTGGCGCTTCCCCGAGGAGGGCTCCGTCGACGGCACGCGCTACCGCGCTCAGGAACTGTCGGCGCGGGTGCTGCAGAAGCTCAAGCGGGACGCCGAGTCGTACCTCGGCGAGGACGTCACGGACGCCGTGATCACCGTGCCCGCCTACTTCGACGACGCCCAGCGCCAGGCCACCAAGGAGGCCGGCGAGATCGCGGGCCTGAAGGTCCTCAGGATCATCAACGAGCCGACGGCCGCCGCCCTCGCCTACGGCCTCGACCGCGGCGAGGAGCAGACCGTGCTCGTCTTCGACCTGGGCGGCGGCACGTTCGACGTCTCGCTCCTGGAGATCGGCGACGGCGTCATCGAGGTCAAGGCGACCAACGGCGACACGCAACTCGGCGGCGACGACTGGGACCAGCGGATCGTCGACCACCTCGTGAAGGGCTTCAAGGGCTCGTACGGCATCGACCTCGCGGGCGACAAGATGGCGGTGCAGCGGCTGCGCGAGGGCGCCGAGAAGGCGAAGATCGAGCTGTCCAGCTCCTCCGAGACCACCGTCAACCTGCCCTACATCACCGCCACCGCCGAGGGCCCGCTGCACCTGGACGAGAAGCTGACGCGAGCTCAGTTCCAGGAGCTGACCCACGACTTGCTCGACCGCTGCAAGACCCCCTTCCACCAGGCGGTCAAGGACGCGGGCGTGAAGCTCTCCGACATCGACCATGTGATCCTGGTCGGCGGCTCCACCCGGATGCCCGCCGTCACCGAACTGGTCAAGGAACTCACCGGCAAGGACCCGCACAAGGGCGTGAACCCGGACGAGGTCGTGGCCGTCGGCGCGGCCCTCCAGGCGGGTGTCATCCGCGGCGACGTGAAGGACGTCCTGCTGCTCGACGTCACCCCGCTGTCCCTGGGCATCGAGACCAAGGGCGGCATCATGACGAAGCTCATCGAGCGCAACACGACGATCCCGACCCGGCGTTCGGAGATCTTCACGACGGCCACCGACAACCAGCCCTCCGTCGGCATCCAGGTCTACCAGGGCGAGCGCGAGATCGCCGCGTACAACAAGAAGCTCGGCGTCTTCGACCTCACCGGGCTGCCGCCCGCCGCGCGCGGGGTGCCGCAGATCGAGGTCGCCTTCGACATCGACGCCAACGGGATCATGCATGTCTCGGCGAAGGACCTCGCGACCGGACGCGAGCAGAAGATGACCGTCACCGGCGGCTCGGCGCTGCCGAAGGACGACATCGACCGCATGATGCGGGAGGCCGAGCAGTACGCGGACGAGGACCGCAAACGCCGCGAGGCGGCCGAGACCCGCAACCAGGCCGAGCAACTCGTCTACCAGACCGAGAAGTTCGTCCGCGAGAACGGCGACAAAGTCGCACCGGAGACGAGGAGCGAGGTCGAGTCCGCCGTCGCCGGGCTGAAGACGCTCCTGGAGCAGAACGCCGAGACACCCGCCCTGCGCACCGGCGTCGACAAGCTGCTCTCCGTCAGCCAGCGGATGGGCCAGGAGATGTACGCCCAGGCACAGCAGTCACCCACGGCGGACGCCGGGCAGCACACCGCACCGCAGGACGAGCCGGCCGCCACCCCGCAGGACGAGGAGGGCGTCGTCGACGCGGAGATCGTCGACGACGACAAGGACGCGAAGGGCGGCACCCCCTAGGGGGTGTTTTGAAAGTCGCGCACAGCACCCACGGCGCCCGGCACGCACCCTCGCCGCACCGGCCGAAGCCCCAAGTACGTCCAGTACGAGGGCCTTCGTCCGGCACGCCGAGG